>JAJDAI010000262.1 GCA_029261955.1 Deltaproteobacteria bacterium
CGAGCCGCCGCCGGGCTGGGCCAGGGAGTAGACGTCGAAGTGGCTGACCGAGCCGCCGACCTTCGTCTTCGTGGGGGTCTCGATCCAGCCGAAGTCCCGCGCGTCGCTCGAGCTGACGCTCATGCCCGCGAAGCCGAGGAAGGTGTCGTCGTGGCCCCGGGCGTTGTCGGACCAATCGGACAGCCAGCCGTCCGTGCGGCAGAGGGTCACGTCCCGACCGCCGTACCATTTGTAGAGGGCAGCCGGCAGGATGAAGCCGTGGCCCCCGTCGCCCCAGCGGCCCTGGAGCACGCGGCGAAGGCGGCCGGTGAAGCGGTCGGCCGAGGTGTGCGAGGCGCCGAAGGTGCTGATGCGCAGGCGACCCAGCGACCCCTTCTGGATGATGGACTTGATGCTCGCCAGCACCTCGGCCGGGGCCTCCAGGCGCTGCAGCGGCAGGGACTTGGGGGTGCCGCCGGGCATGCCCGAAGCGGAGCCGCCCCAGCGGATCTCCGGCATGCCGCTGGGATCAGGCTTCGGGCTGCGGTGCTTGAGCGTGGAGCCAGTCGGGGCCTTCGGCGGATCGCTGACGGCGGCGAGATCGGCCTTGCAGGAGCTCAGGCCGGCGGACCCGGGGCCGGTCAAGGTCAGGCGGCCGCCCTTCATGGCCCCCGCCGACGGGCGGGTGGCGGGCCGGGTCGTTGTCCAGTCGCTCTGCTTCTTCGCCTTGGGCAGCCACTTCTTCGCGTCGGCGTGAGCCGGATCGGCGTCGGCGACGCGCTGCCAGCGGGCCGCGACCTCCGAGAATCGACCGAGGGTCCAGAGCGACCAGCCCGACTCCCAGTTGCAGGGCACGCAGGTCGATTCGACAGCGAGGCAGCGGTCGAACGCGTCCAGCGCAGCGGCGCTCCGCCCCGCCTTCTGCAGCGCGAAGCCCTCTTGAAACGCGCGGGTGGCGTTCGGGTCCTCGCAGCGGCCGTCCTCCTGGGCGAGCAGCGGCGCGGCGGCGAAGCAGGCGAGCAGGGCAGCGAAGGGGACGATCCGGGACACTCTGGGCATGCACCCTCCAGGACCGGATGATGCCTCGTCTCGGGTCCCAACTCCTTATACGCAAAGCGAAAAGTTGACTGCGGGGGGCGCCGGGCGGGATGATCCCCGCGTGAGCGAGCCCCTCAGGGTCTACTACTCCTTCTCGCACGAGGACGTCCAAGCCTGCTTCCAGCTGAGGAAGAGGCTGCGGCCCTGGCGCAAGGCTGGAGTATTCGGCGGCGCAGGAGACGAGGCCCCCGAGCGCACCGAGCCCGCGGCTGAGAGCGAGGCGCCGAGGCACCTGGCGGACGCCGAGATCGTCCTGCTCCTCGTGACGCCGCGCTACCTCGACCCCGCCTCGAACATGCGCCGGGAGATCCGCTGGGCGGTGGCGCGCTCCGAGGCGGGCGAGTCCTGGACCATCCCCGTGATCATCGAGGACTGCGCCTGGCACAACGAGGCCTTCGCCCTGCACGGCGCCCTGCCCGGGGGCGGCCAGTCGGTCGACGAGTGGCCGGAGCCCGAGCTGGCCTGGGACGCGGTGGTCGACGGGCTGCTCGAGGTCGCCTGGCGCATCCGCAAGGAAGAGCAGCCGCCGCGGCCCGCCGTGCCGACCGATCCGGTGCTCGTGCAGCTGACCTTGGACGCGGTCTTCGAGTCCTTCGACGAGCCGGACTGGCACCGACTGATGCGGAACCTGCGCCTGGCGACCGGCGACCACGATCTGCGGATCCGCCGGGTGAGCCGGGGCAGCGTGGTGGTGGACGTGGAGTGCGAGCGCGGCACGGCTGACCGGCTCCAGGAGATGGCGCAGCGGCGCGAGCTGCACGAGATCGTCGGCCACCGCGTGCTGCGCTTCCGGCGGCGCAAGCTCGAGCCCGTGCCCACGCCCCCGCCCATGCCCCAGGCCGAGGCCGACCCCGGGGCCGACACCCTCGGCCTGGACGAGGCCTTCGCGGTGTCCAGCGGCCGGGCGGCGGCGGTGGGGGCGGCCACCCAGCCCGCGATCCGCGCGCTGGCCCGCAAGGCCGAAGCCGCGATGGACGCCCGCGAGAAGCAGGAGGTGGCTGCGGCCACGGCGGTCATCGAGGAGGGCGAGGTCTACGCCGAGCCCGCCGACGAGTCCGTGGGCGCGGCGGCGCCCTTCGACGAAGAGGACCAGACGGCCTTCCCGGAGGTGCTCGGCGAAGAGGAGCCCGAGGAGCAGGTCGGCAGCGAGGTCTTCGAGGAGGAGGTGCCCACGCGCCGCTCCGTGCCCGCGATGGCGCGCGCGGCGACCCCGCCGGCCGCGCCGTCCATGAGCCGAGAGCCGCCCCAAGCGGAGCCGGAGGACGACGACGACGACGAGATCACGCCCACCCGCCGGACCGTGCAAGCCCTGCCGCGGCGCGAGGCCGAGGAGCCGGAGCCGCTCGACGCCGAGCTGCCGCCCCGCCCCCGTCGGCGGAGCGGGCGGCTCTGGGCCGGCCTGCTGATGCTGGTCGGGGTCGCGGTGTCGGTCTGGGCGCTCAACCGGGGGCCGGCGGACGAGGCGCCGGCCGGTGCGGAGGGCGCAGTCGCCGACGCCGGGGCGGATCCCGCGGAGTCGGAGGGGGTGCCGGAGCCCGAGGCGAGGCCCGAGCCCGAGGCAAGGCCGGAGCCCGAAGCGACGCCCGAGCCGGAGCCCGAAGCAACGCCTGAACCCGAGCCCGAGGCGACGCCTGAAC
>JAJDAI010000263.1 GCA_029261955.1 Deltaproteobacteria bacterium
CCCGTCCACGATGGGATCACCCCCCTTGTTCCCAGACTCACGGGAGTCGCCGTGCAAGCGGTCAGGCCAAGCTGCTCTGGGCTACTGGCCGGCAACGTGCTCGCTGATGGCTCACGACGCTGAGAGGGCGCTGAGAGACGCGACGGGCTCCCGAAGGGAGTGCCGTTGCGTCGAACACGTCCCGCATAAACGCTGGCCGCGAAGCGGCTGGCGTTTATGCAGTGTTGGACGAGGTGCCGCCTGATGTAAAGCAAGAGCGGGCCCTGGACGGGCCCGCGAATCATGAGGATGAGCAGCCGCCGAATGGCCATGCTGCTGCGACGGCCGGAGAGACAGAGCGCTGGTCTCGCGTCTCCGGTTCGTCCTGTTGCCTGCGCCCCGTAGGCCACCGGCTTGCCGTAGGCCACATGCTCTGCGGAGGAGGAAGCGCGGCAGACTGGATAGGCGAATGATTGCCCTTCGGTCGCCTTCATGGCGTATTCGCATGTGTTCGGCCGCAGACCCCCACGACCCGAGGAGTCAGTCTGGCTCCCCGGCGCCCGTCCGGGGCGCCGTCACCTCCGATTTGCTGGTCGGCTGGGTAGCCGGCTCAGACTGCTGCCGCGCCAACTACCCATCGTCACTGGACCGAGAGCGGGCTCTCTGAGACAGCGGGACGCGGAACCAAGGGGCGGAAGACCGGAAAGCCGTACCCGGGGTATGCTGCTCGGCCACCGCTTCAAATAGCTTCAGGGGGTGTTGAGAGTGACGATTCACAAAGTCGATTCTGGCCGGCTTGACGCAGAGCGGGACCGGAACCTCTCAGAGTACTTCGTCGACACGGGGGCTCTCGACCGCCTGGCGAATGGAGAGAAGCAGTATGTGATCGGGCGAAAGGGCTCCGGAAAGACTGTGCTCTTTCGGCTGGCCTCCGAGAAGCGATTCGATCGAACCCTGGTACGGCTGGACTTCGAGGACTACCCCTGGGACGCCCACCGCTCAGTTAGCAGCCTGTTGAACTAATCCGCCCTCCCCCATGGCCACGGGCCTCCGGATAGAATTCCCGTAGTCGAAGCGGAGAGCATTGCGGATGTCGATGGCCAGACGAGACTCGGAACGGCAGCAGTCGATGTGGGTGGCGGGCACGAAGCTGAGCCATGGTCCTCGAAACGTCTTCTACGACCAGCTGAACAAGGCGCTGAAGGAGATCGGCTTCGACCGTCTGGTCGAGGACCTGTGTGCGCCGTTCTACGAGGCGGATGGCACTCGAGGTCGTCCATCGGTGCCTCCTGGTGTGTACTTCCGCATGCTGCTTGTCGGGTACTTCGAGGGGATCGAGTCGGAGCGGGGGATCGCGTGGCGATGTGACGACTCCCGCTCTCTGCAGCGTTTCCTGGGGTACGAGCCGGAGCAGCGCACGCCGAACCACTCCACGCTGAGCCGGATCCGCCTTCGGCTCGACTCGGAGGTGTACGAGAAGGTGTTCCGCATCGTCCTGGCGCTGGTCCAGCGGGAAGGGCTTCTGCGCGGCAAGACGCTCGGCGTCGATGGGACGACCCTTCGTGCGGATGCGTCGATGAAGGCGATCGTGCGGAAGGAGACGGGCGAGGATTACCAGGAGTACCTGCGCGGACTTGCGGCGGAGGCCGGCATCGAGGAGCCGAGCGGCGAGGACCTTCAGCGGATGGACCGGAAGCGAAAGGGCAAGAAGCTCTCGAACGAGGATTGGCGGTCCACGACCGATCGGGACGCCCGCATCGGCCGGATGAAGGATGGCCGAACGCGAATGATCTACAAAGCCGAGAACACGGTCGACCTGGACACGGGGGCCATCGCCGCAGCGGAGTTGTTCGCTGGCGATACCGGCGACACCATCTCCATGCAGGACAGCATCGATCAGGCTCTGGAGAACATCGACGAGGCACGCCAGATCGCTGATGAAGCTGGCGACGACCTGCCGAAGGTCCGAGGCGACGAGGCCACCTGTGCGGGCAGCACCGACGAGGACAGCGACGGGGACGAGGACGACGAAGACAGCACGACCTCGGAGAGCATTGACGACGTCGTCCGCACCGAGGTCGTCGGCGACAAGGGCTACCACAAACGCGGCTTGCTCCGAGAGCTTCACGAGGCCGGGTTCGACACGAACTTCGCCGAGCCAAAGCAGCGAGGAACCCCGCGGTTCAACGGGCCGAACGGTGAAGCGGACCGGGCTGCGGTCGAGAAGAACCGGGCCCGAGTGACGAGCCCCGAGGGCAAGAAGATCATGAAGCTCCGAGGCGAACGTTTGGAGAGACCCTTCGCCCATCTATGTGAGACGGGGGCGCAGCGACGGGTGCGACTTCGAGGCCACGAGAACGTCCGAAAGCGCTACCTGATCCACGCCGCGGCGGCGAACCTCGGCCTCGTGATGCGGACCCGGTTCGGAGTCGGGACACCCCGAGGATTCGCGGATCTCCGCCGGGGCGTCGTCAGGCGCTTGTCGGTACTCCGACTTGCCCTGAGCATGTTCCTGCATGCTGTCGAACGCTGGCCGCCGATCACGAGGTCCCTGTCAGCGAGGTGGCGGGGCGACCCACTACTCACACCAGTGCCCTGCTCGACCACCTCGATGGGCTGGCTCATCGTCAGATCGAGATAGTTCCACGGGCTGCTGATATGGAGTGACCGACTGTCAAGGCTAGGCCTTGGTGGTGGTGGGATGGCCACCTCGGAGGGCGCCAGGTGGACGGACGAGGCAGGCTTCTTCGACGACGAGTCACTCTGATATTCGTGGGTTACGCCGCTTGCG
>JAJDAI010000264.1 GCA_029261955.1 Deltaproteobacteria bacterium
GTGCCGCCCTACCACTTCTGGGAGCCGCCGCCGACCGAGGGCGCCCTGCCGGAGCACGGCTCCGACTTCGGCCTCTTCACGCACGCCGAGGTCCTGGGAATGCGCCGCATCATCTTCGTCAAGGACGAGGACGGGCTCTACAACAAGGACCCCAAGAAGCACGACGACGCCCAGCTCATCCGCTCGATCACGCTCGCGGACCTCATGAAGGACCTGCCCGAGGAGCTCATCCTCGACCGCAAGCTCTTCGAGACCTGGCAGGACTCCCGACACATCGAGGAGGTCCAGATCGTCAACGGCCTGAAGCCTGGCCAGCTGACCGCAGCCCTGAACGGCGAGAAGGTCGGAACCGTCATCACGCGGGAGTACAACCGTGCTTGAGCGCAAAGCCATTCCGAGCCTGCTGGGCGACAGCCCCCTGAGCGCCCCCTCCGCGGACGAGTACCGCCCCATCCGCATGATGCCGGACCTGCGCGTCATGAAGATCGGCGGCCAGTCCGTGATGGATCGGGGCCGCGCGGCGGTCTTTCCCATCCTCAAGGAGATCCTCCAGGCCAAGGAGGAGGGCATCCAGATGATGCTGATGGCCGGCGGCGGCACCCGCGCCCGGCACATCTACTCCATCGCCTCGAGCCTCGACATGCCCACGGGCGTGCTCGCGAAGCTGGGCGGCTACGTCGCCATGCAGAACGCCCGCATGCTGCAGATGCTCCTCGCGAAGGAGGGCGGCGTCTACATGCTGGCCGACGACCTCGAGAAGGTGCCGCTCTACGTGCGCCTGGGCTGCATCCCCGTGACCTCGGGCATGCCTCCCTTCGAGTACTGGGAGAAGCCGACGGGCCTGGGCAACATCCCCCAGCACCGCACGGACGCCGGCACCTGGCTCACGGCCGAGGTCTTCGGCATCAAGCGCTGCCTCTTCGTCAAGGACGAGGACGGCCTCTTCACCGACGACCCCAAGAAGAACCCCAACGCCGAGTTCATCCCGCGCATCTCCGCGGCGGAGCTCATCGAGCGGGACCTCGTGGACGTCGTGGTCGAGCGGGTGGTCATCGAGTACCTCCAGCGCGCCAAGCACTGCACGGAGCTGCAGATCGTCAACGGCCTCAAGCCCGGCGTGCTCTCTGCCGCGCTGCGGGGCGAGGACGTCGGCACGATCATCCACCGCTGAAGGCCTCGCCGTGCTGCGTTCCCTCCCCTTGCTCTTGCTCCTCGCCGGCTGCCAGGCCGCGCCTGGACACAGCGAGGCGACGGCGCAGCAGGAGGAGCCGGTCGACGTGACCCTGGCCGCGGCCGCCTCGCTGCGGCGGGTGATGCCCGAGCTGGCGAGCGCCTGGAGCGCGGATCGACCCGGCGTGCGGGTGCAGGTCAGCTACGGCTCCTCAGGCACGCTGCGCCAGCAGGTGGAGGCGGGAGCCCCCATCGACGCGGTGCTCTTCGCGGCCGCCGCCCCCGTCGACCGGCTGGTGGCAGACGGCCACGTGCACGCAGCCTCGCAGCGGGTGGTGGCCACCAACGACCTCGTGCTCATCGCGCCGGCTGACAGCACCGAGGCCTGGACCTTCGAGACGCTGACCCAGCTGCCGGCGACCGAGAAGCTCGCCATCGGTGAGCCTGCGACCGTGCCCGCCGGCCGCTACGCCAAGCAGGCCCTGGAGGGCCTCGGGAGCTGGGACGCGCTGAAGGACCGCACGGTCTTCGGCGGGGACGTCGCCATGGTCCTGGCCTACGCCAAGCGGGGCGAGGTCGCGGCGGCCGTGGTCTACGGCACCGAGGTCGTGCCGGGCGTGCGCGTGCTCGACCGGGCGGACTGGGACGGCGCGCCGGGCCCCGTCGTCTCGGTCGGCACCACCACCGAGGGCGAGCAGCAGGCCCACGCGGTGGCCTTTCTGGACTTCGTCGCGGGGGCCGAGGGACAGGCGATCCTGAAGAAGCACGGCTTCGGGGCGCCGTGAGCTTCGACACCTTCCCGATCCAGCTGTCGCTGCAGGTCGCGACGATCGCCATCCTGCTCGTCGGGCCGGCAGGGACCGCGCTGGCCTGGCTCCAGGCGAAGCGGAGCTACCCCGGGCGCGGCCTGGTCGACGGCCTCATCCTCCTGCCGCTCGTCCTTCCTCCCTCGGTCATCGGCTACTTCCTCATCGTGCTGCTGGGGCGCCGCGGGCTGCTGGGGGAAGCGCTGGACGCCAGCCTCGGCCTGCGCCTCGTCTTCACGCCGACCGCCGCGGTGATCGCGTCGATGGTCGTGGCCCTTCCCCTGCTCGTGAAGACCGCCCAGCCCTCGCTGGAGGCCGTGCCGCGGGCCATGGAGGACGTCGGGCGCTCCCTGGGTCTCGGGGAGTGGGGCGTCTTCGTGCGCGTGACGCTGCCGGTGGCCTGGAAGGGCATCGTGGCCGGGCTGGTCTTGGCCTTCGCCCGGGCAGTGGGCGAGTTCGGCGCGACCCTGATGTTCGCGGGCAACATCCCGGGGCGCACCAACACCATGCCGCTCGAGATCTTCGCCGCCTACCAGGCGGGCGAGGACGGCCGGGCCCTCGTCTACGTGCTGGTCCTGACCGGCCTGTCGATGCTCGTCGTGCTGGCGGCGGGGCGCCTCGCGCCGCGGGGCTTCGGGTCGTGACGACGCTGGAGGCGGACTTCCGCGTCGAGGTCGGCGGCGGCTCCTTCGTCGTGCAGAGCGAGATGGCCCTCGACTCCGGCGTGCTCATCTTCTTCGGCCCCTCGTGCGCGGGGAAGTCGCTGACCGTCGCGGCGCTCGCGGGCCTGGTGCGGCCGACCGAAGGCTTCATCCGCCTGGGTGAGGCTGTGCTCTTCGACTCGAAGACGGACACCTGGGTGCCGCCGCGCGACCGGCAGGTGGGCTACGTGCCGCAGCACCACGCCCTCTTTCCCTTTCGTGACGTGGTCGGCAACGTCACCTTCGGGCTGCCGAAGGAGCGACGCACGGACCAGGACCCCGCGGTGGCCGAGCTGCTCACGGAGCTGGGCCTCGACCACCTCAAGCGAAGCCGGCCCGACGAGCTGAGCGGCGGCGAGCGGCAGCGGGTCGCCCTGGCGCGTGCGCTGGCGGTGCGGCCCCAGCTCCTGCTGCTGGACGAGCCCTTCGCGAGCATCGACGTGACCGGCCGCCGCGCGCTGCGGGAGACGCTCCTGCGCACGCTCCGCAAGCACCGGGTGCCAGCGGTCTTCGTCACCCACAGCCCCGAAGAGGCGCTGCGGCTGGGCGACTCGGTGGTGCGCTTCGAGCGAGGGCGCGGCACGCCGGCCGGCACACCCGAGCAAGCGCTGGCCCAGCACGCGATGACGCTGCAGGCGCAGGTGCTGGGCTCCGCGGTGGCGGAGGACGGACGCCAGATCCTCGAGCTGGCACAGGCCTCGCTGACCGTGCCCGAGGACGCCGCGCCCGACGAGGGGCCGCTGCGCTGGACCCTGCCGCTCAGCGGCGGGGGCTCGTAGAGGCTCTCAGGGGTCGGTGCAGACCGTCGTCTCGATGACGGTGCCCGAGCCGTGGTCCCCCTGAATGCTGGTGTCCTGGTAGGAGATCGCGAAGTTGAGCGGGCCACCGGCGAGTCGGGGGACCAGGTCCGCCGTGAAGATGGTGCCGTAGCCGAGCCCCGAGCAGGGGAACCCGCCCACCGCCAGCGCCGTCGGCGTCGTGAAGCTCGTCGCGGTCGAGAGCGGGTTGTCCATCTTGAGCTGGCAGAAGATGTCGGCGTCGTTCTGGTCGCAGCCGCTGACCGCGGTGTCCCAGGTGCAGCCGCCGTTGCAGTAGAGCTGGGGCGCCTGGCTGAAGTCGTAGCGGCAGGTCTCGAGGTCGATGGTCAGGCTGCTGAACTGGCTGACCGGCGGGTCGACCTCTTCGCCCGGGTCGAGCACGCCGTTGTTGCAGGTCGTGCAGGGCTCGTCGACGCCGTCGCAGTCCTGGTCGAGGGTGTCGTCGCAGATCTCCGGGGCGCCCAGGAAGACGCTGGGGTCGACGTCGTCGCAGTCGCCCTCGCACTCGGTCACGCCGTCGCCGTCGCGGTCCGCGGTGTTGCAGGGCGTGGTGCAGCTGGCCCCGAGGACCACGTCCACTGCGCCCTCGTCCGCGAGGATGCTGGCGTCCTGGTAGCCGGGGGTGAAGCCGGGCGCGCTCGCCATGCGGGAGCCCAGGTCGGCGACGAAGTCGGTGCCGAAGCCGTCCGCCGAGCAGGGGAAGCCGCCCTCAGCCAGCGCCGTCTCGACGCTGAAGGCGCCGGCGGTCGAGGCGGGGTTGTCCGTGCGCAGCTGGCAGAAGAGGTCCGCGTCGTCCTGGTCGCAGCCCTCGAGGCCGCCCCAGCTGCAGGTGCCGCCGCAGGACAGCTGGTTCACCGAGCTGAAGTCGTAGCGGCAGGTGATCGGGTTGACGCTCACGGTGCTGAACTGGCTGACCGGTGGATCGACCTCTTCGCCGCCGCCGAGCACGCCGTCGCCGCAGACCGCCTGGCAGTCCATGGCGAAGCCGTCGCAGTTCTCGTCCACGCCGTCGCCGCAGACCTCCAGGGCGTCCGGGTTGATCGCGGGGTCGGCGTCGTCGCAGTCGTCCTCGCAGTCGATGAAGCTGTCGCCGTCGTCGTCGATCTCGTCCGCGGGCACGACCGTGTCGCAGTCGTTGTCCTGCTCGTCGCAGATCTCGGGGGCGCCCGGGAAGCTGGCCGCGTTCGTGTCGTCGCAGTCCCCGTCGCAGGCGGTGAGGCCGTCGCCGTCGCTGTCGATCTCCTCCTCGCCGGAGCTGCCATCGCAGTTGTTGTCCAGGCCGTCGCAGATCTCGGGGTTGCCGGGGAAGTTGTTGGGGTCGCTGTCGTCGCAGTCCCCGTCGCAGGCCGCGACCCCGTCGCCGTCGCCGTCGAGCTCCGTGGGACCCCAGACGCCGTCGCAGTCGTTGTCGGCGCTGTCGCAGACCTCGGTGTTGCCCGGGTAGTTGTCCGGGTCGGCGTCGTCGCAGTCCCCGTCGCACTCGGTGATGCCGTCGCCGTCGTCGTCGATCTCGTCGACCGGGATCACGCCGTCGCAGTCGTTGTCCTCGCCGTCGCAATACTCCAGGGCGCCGGGGTAGGTGTTCCCCGCGTCGTCGTCGCAGTCCACGTCCTCGCAGAAGCCGTCGAAGTCCGTGTCGCCCCAGCTGTCGGTGCCGGTGCAGAGGTCGTCCGCGTTGCAGATGCCGTCGTTGTCGTCGTCCAGGCAGCCGCAGGTCAGGGTCAGGTTGTAGTCGCTCTGTCCGCCGTTCCGGCCGTCCACGACGACGTAGTAGTCCTGCCCGCCGCTCAGGGTGACGGTGATCTCGTCCTGGAAGACGGAGACGCTGTTCGACGCGCCGACGCAGGTCTCGGGGTTGCAGGACGAGAGCACCACGATGTCCAGGTTCGACAGCGTGCCGGTCAGCGCGAAGGTGTAGTCGTCGTCGCTCGCGGGCTCGAAGCGGTAGATGACCTCGCTGCCGGAGTAGTCCTGCCCACCGCAGCTGTAGAGGTCCCAGAGGTCCGTGCTGTCGGAGGAGTTCGTGCTGTTGGTGTCTGCGCCGAGCGGACCGCAGCTCAGCTCGGCGGCCGCGTCGCACTCGGTCGCGTCGTCGTCGTCCCCGGTCGCGTCGTCGTCGTCGTCCGCGCTGTCGTCGTCATCCGCCGTCGCGTCGTCGTCGTCCACCGTCGCGTCGTCGTCGTCCGCAGCGCTGTCGTCGTCATCCGCCGTCGCGTCGTCGTCGTCCGCCGTCGCGTCGTCGTCAACGGCCGAGTCGTCGTCGTCGCTGGTGTCGTCGTCGTCGACCGGCGTGGTGGACGGGCAACCCCAGACGAACAGCAGGGCAGAGAACAGCAGAAACCAGCGGCGCATCGGAACTCCTCGCAAGGGTCCCCCTCCGGGACCCGGCGGAATGGTAGGCGAAAACCGTGCCCAGCCCCCCGGGCTCTTGCGCGACCGGCGAGAATTCGCGCCGCTACGGCGTCGTCGCGCAGGACACGCTGGCGATGATCGTCCCCGTTCCGTGGTTCGCCTGGACGCTGGAGTCCTGGTAGGCGACGTCGAAGGCCAGGGGGTTCGCGAGCCGCTCCTCCACCGGCGCCGAGAAGGGCGTGCCGTAGCCCAGGGGCGCGCAGGGGAAGCCCGGCAGCGCCAGCGCGTTGCCGGTCGAGAAGCTCGTGGCCACCGCGAACTC
>JAJDAI010000265.1 GCA_029261955.1 Deltaproteobacteria bacterium
AGCGGACGATGACGACGCCACGGCCGACGACGACGACGCCACGGCCGACGACGACGACGCCACGGCCGACGACGACGACGCCACGGCCGACGACGACGACGACGCCACGGCCGACGACGACGACGCCACGGCGGACGACGACGACGCCACGGCCGACGACGACGACGCCACGGCTGACGACGACGACAGCGCCGACGACGACGATGTGGCCGACGACGACGACAGCGCCGCGGCCGACCTCGACAACGACGGGTACTCCGCGCCGGAGGACTGCGACGACGACGACCCGAACACCTACCCGGGCGCGCCGGAGACCTGCGACGACTCGGTCGACAACGACTGCGACGCCAGCACCGACTGCCAGGGCGCCTGCGCGCCTGCGGTGACCTACGCCTCCTCCTGCGACAGCGGCGCCAGCTTCTCGGGACCCGCGCCCCTGCTGCTCTGGGACTTCGAGGACGCCCTCGACCTGCTGGCCGACGGAGGGCCGAACGCCTACGACGGCGCCATCACCGGCAACCTCACCGCGTCGAGCCCCGGCTGGGTCGGGGACGCGGGCGACTTCGACACGGCCTTCGGCGATGTGGACGCCGGCATCCCCGCCGCGTGGACGTCCTCGCAGTGGGTCAACCTCGACGCGCTGCCGTCCGAGGACTACGCGATGCTGGCCGCCAACGGCAACGGCGCGTCCGCCTACACCGGGTGGGCTGTGGTGATCAGTCAGGCCGGCCTGCCCGGCGCCTACGTGGAGGACGGGAACGGCGCCAACGAGACCCTGATCCTGGGCTCGGATGCCGTCTGCACGGCGGGCTGGGTTCACATCGCGGCGACCTGGGAGGCAGGCACCCTCAGCGTCTACGTCGACGGCGTGCTCGCGGTCAGCACCGTCGCGCCCTTCACCGCGATCCTGCCCGGCTCCCAGCCCTTCGTGGTCGGCTACGACATGAACCAGAGCCGCCGCTACGTCGATGGCCAGCTCGACGAGGTGGCCCTGTGGGATTCGGCACTGGGCGCGGCTGACGTCGCCGCCCTGGCAGCCGACGGCTTCTGCGGCATCAGCGTGGCCGGCATCGACGCCGACAACGACGGCTTCACCGAGGACGAAGACTGCGACGACGCTGATCCGAACAGCTTCCCCGGCGCCCCGGAGACCTGCGACGACGCCATCGACAACGACTGCGACCCCACGACCGACTGCCAGGGAGCCTGCGCAACGGCCCACCTGTTCCCGGCGTCCTGCACCGGCAGCAGCACCTACGCCGGCCCCGACCCGCTCGTTCACTGGGACTTCGAGAACTCGGGCGACCTGCTCGAGGACGCCACCGTCAACGGCTACGACGGCGCGGCGACGGGCACCTGGACCGCCGTGACCCCGGGCTGGGTCGGTGACGCGGCAGACCTCTCCTCGGCCTACGGCGAGGTCGACGCCGGCGCTCCGGTGGCCTGGACGTCCTCGCAGTGGGTCAACCTCGACGCGCTGCCGTCGGAGGACTACGCGATGCTGGCCGCCAACGGCAACGGCGCGGCCGGCTACACCGGGTGGGCCGTGGTCATCAACCAGTCCGGCCTGCCCGGCGCCTACGTCGAAGACGGCAACGGCGCCAACGAGACGCTCATCCTGGACTCGGACCCGGTCTGCACCGGGGGCTGGGTGCACGTGGCAGCCACCTGGGAGGCAGGCACCCTCAGCGTCTACGTCGACGGGGTGCTCAAGGTGTCCACCATCGCGCCCTTCTCGTCGATCCTCGCGGGCAGCCTGCCCTTCGTGGTCGGCTGGGACATGAACCAGGCCCGCCGCTACGTCGACGGCTCCTTGGATGAGGTCCTGCTCTTCGACGCAGCCCTCTCGTCTGGTGACGTCGCCGCGCTGGCCGCCGACGGCTTCTGCGGCGTCGGGATGTAGGTGAGGACCCGGGGGGGGGCGGGCTCGTGCCTGCTCCCCCCGGGCCCCGGCCCCGGCTCGGTTCAACCGTCGTCGAGTGAGACCCCGCTAGAACGGCGGGTCGAACTCCTCGCTGATCACCCCCATCGGCTCGACGGCCTCCACCCCCTGCGACAGCAGGAAGGTCTGCGAGACCGCGTCGTCGGCGACGTTCCAGGTCCCGCTGGCCGTTGACTCCGATTCCAGGTCCAGGGCCCACAGCTCGGTCGCCTCGCTGCGGCCGCGCAGCACCACCTTCTGCACGAGGGTCGCGCCCTCGAGGCCTTCGCCCACCGCGCGGACCGCTTCGCCGCTGAGCCAGGCGGCGCCAGCGGGGGTCTGCTCCTCGACCCGCGCCGCGGTGTTCACCGTGTCGCCGATGACCGTGTATTCCATGCGCCGATCGCTGCCCATGTTGCCGACGATGGCGCTGCCGTAGTGGATGGCGCTGCGCACGAGCATCGACGCGAAGGCGGGGGCCTCGGACGCCAGGCGCTCGCGGTCCTCCTCGAGCTTGAGGTGCAGGCCCACCGCGGCCGCCGCTGCGCGCTGCACGGGGTGCCGCCCCTCACGCGCGCCCTCCTCGTGCAGGAAGACCACGAGGATGCCGTCGCCCATGCGCTTGTCGACGATGCCGTTGCAGCGCTCGATCACCGGATCCGTGATGCCGAACCAGGCGTTCAGGCCGCGCACCACCTCGCTCGGATCCAGCTCCGAGCTCATGGCCGTGAAGCCGGCGATGTCCACGAACATCACGGCCATCTCGGCCATGTTGCCGCCGAGCTCCAGGGCCTCCTCGGGGTTGGAGCGCACCTCGTCCACGACCTTGTCGGGCAGGTACTGGCGGAACTTGCGGTTGATGAGCAGCTCGTCCTGGATGCGCCGGAACAGGCGGGCGTTGGAGATCGCTGCGCCGAGCACCGAGGACACCGAGCCGAGGACCTGGCGGTCCCGGGGCCCCAGGGCCGAGCCCTCGCCCAGGCGGTCCACCACCAGCAGGCCCAGCTTCTGCCCCCGGCCCTCCACCGGCGCCGCGACGAAGGCGCGCGTGCCCAGGTGCTCGACGAGGGCCCGATTCTCCGGCAGGAGCTGGCTCGCGTATTCGGTGACCGCGTCGATGAGCACCGGCTCGCCGGCGTGCACGATGCGGCCGAAGAGGCGGGTGTCCAGGCCCTCGGGCTCCAGCGAGACCTCGAGGCCCTCGACCGCGCTGGCGTGCTGCTCGAAGCCGTCCGAGTGGCTGTGGCGAAGCACCTGTCGGTCGGAGTCGACCCGCATGAGCAGCACGCGGTCGTACTCCAGCTCCTCGCGCAGGGTGCGCACGACGGCTTCGGCGAGCTCGTCCTCGTCGAGCAGCAGGCGGGTGGCGCTGGTCACGCGCTCGATGGCGTGCAGCTCCTCCAGGCGCCGCTTGTTGCGCTCCAGCAGCTCCTCCAGCTCGCTCACGTGGGCGCGGGTGTACTCCTCGGTGTCGGCCTGGAGCCGCTGGAGCGCGCGCACCGTCAGCCCCGCGGCGAGCACCCCCGCTGCGCCCGTCGCGGCCATCAGGGGCAGCAGCGCGTCGATGGCCCCGAAGCCGACCCCGACCGTCGCCAGGGCGAGCATGCCGGTCGCCATCCAGGCCAGGCGCGCCCAGGGCTTTCGCTCGATCCAGGTGATGTCGTAGACGCAGCGGCTGTCGCCCCGGTGCAGGCACTCGGGGTGGGCGACGCGCGCGGGCGGCAGATCGAAGACCTCGGGGATCGCCTCGAAGAAGCCGATTCGGTTCGAGCAGAAGCTCGGGTGGTCCTGGCTCGGGTCGATGTCGAGCACCGCGCAGCCCGTGCTGCGGCCCGTCGCCTCAATGCTCCAGCTCGTCACCTTGCTGTAGCGCGTGCTCACGCGGGCGACGGCCTCGAACGCGAAGCGCGGGCTCGCGAGGGCGCGGAGCAGGGTGCGCTCGGCCCCCATCATCCCTGGCCAGCTCAGCGCGCGGCCGGCCTGGTAGGTGATGTCCTCCTCGCCGGTGGCCTCGATCATCGCCTCGTTGATCTGGATGAACTGATCGGTCGAGAACCACAGGTCCAGGTCGCGGAGGGTGCTCAGGTTCGTGCCCAGCTCCGCCGCCAGCTCGGCCAGGGCGCCCCCGCCGAACTTGATCTCGTAGAACTTCAGCAGCGGCTGCAAGAGCCGTGCGGACAGGTGCTGTTCCCCGCCCCGCCAGCGATCGCTGTTCGTCGCCGGGCTCGCCTTCGCTTCCAGTCGCTTCACGCCACCCGCCCCCAGGCTGCGTACCCCATCGCCTGCCCGAAGAAGCCGGGCTCGGCCATCACGCGCTCCAGGCCCTCAGTGACCTCCTTCAGGCGCGCGGCGGTGATCCACGGCGGCCCGAGCACCCCGGCCTTGAAGCCGGTCGTCACCCGCAGGAAGTCCGCCGCGCCCACCGACTCCGAGGTGAAGGGGTAGAGCCGCACCTGCACGTCGAGGAGCCCTGCTTCGCACAGCAGCGCCTTGAGCTTGCGGCCCACGTGCCGATCGCCGCCGCGGGCCTGCTGGGCCTGGAAGGAGGCGTCGACCAGCTCATCGAATCCATCGGGCGCCGGGTGGACCAGCAGGCTGCCGTCGTCCGTGTCGACCAGCCCGACCACGCCGCCCGGCTTCGTGGCGCGCCGCATCTCGCGGATGACCACGGCGGGATCGGCGAGGTGCTGCATCAAGAAGCGGGCGTAGGAGAAGTCGACCTGCGCGTCGTCCATCGGCAGACGGACCCCGGTGCCGGCGACGAACTCCAGGTTCGACGCGCTGTCGCCGATGCGTGCGCGCGCCACCTCGAGCAGCGACGAGTCGACGTCCACGCCCGTGATCCGCCCCTCGGGGACCAGCTCGCGCGCCGCGCGCTCCGCGAAGAAGCCGGGA
>JAJDAI010000266.1 GCA_029261955.1 Deltaproteobacteria bacterium
GGTTGTTGACCAGGACCGTGAACTCGTCGCCGCCGAGGCGGGAGACCCCCTGCCCCACGCCCACGACGTCCCCGCCGCGCAACGTCAGCTCGAAACGGCGAGCCACCTCCTTGAGCAGCGCGTCGCCGGCGGCGTGGCCCAGCGAGTCGTTGATGCGCTTGAAGGCGTCCAGGTCCACGAACAGCAGCCCGAACTGCCGGTTCAGGCGCGCAGACTCCTCCACCGAGCGACGCAGCTGGGTCGTGAAGGCCTTGCGGTTGGCGAGGCCGGTGAGGCTGTCCTCGTAGGCGAGGCCGCGGATCTTCTCCAGGGCGTCACGCAGGTGCCGCTGGGTGCGCCCCTGGGTCGCGACGAAGGCCGAGGCCAGTGTCGCGATGACGAGCAGCGCGCTCAGGCGGTTGAAGAGGCTCTGGACCCCGTGCAGCTCGGTCGGGACCCGGTTCGGCACGACGAAGCCCAGCCCGGGCGCGGCGTAGAAGACGAGGGTCACCGCCACCATCAACGCCGTCCAGGCCCAGGCCGCCCGCAGGCCCAGGATGACGGCCGCGAGCAGCGGCATGACGTAGAACCAGGCGAAGTTGGGGTCGAAGAAGCCGCCCGAGTTCAGGTTCGAGACGAGCAGCAGGGAGAAGAGCAGCAGGGTCGAGACGTGGGCGCTGACACGGGTGGTGCGGCCGGCGCGCAACACCAGCAGGTTCACCAGACCGAGCAACACGGCGATGAGCACCGCGACGACCATGCGCCACAGGCCGAAGGAGGCGTACTGGATGACGGTGGGCACGCCCATGACGACCAGGGCGAGCGTCGCGAAGGAGACCGTGCGCGCGGTCTCGACGTAGCGCTCCGTCGGATCGTCCACCGATCCCACCACCCACTTGTGCCAAGTGCTCCAGAAACCCACCCGCCTGCCTCCCGACAATCCCCCCCATCCATCGACGGACTCGGGGGAAGCTTGAGGAGATCAGGCCACTCAGGGGATCTCGGGCAGGGGCGCTTCGGCCGGCACGCTGGCTTCGTCCTCGCCGTCCAGCGGCTCCCAGCCGGCCTCGGGGTGCTCGGCCCGCCAGCGGTCGTACTCCGCGATCAGGGCATCCGCGAGGGAGTTGCCGACCAGCTCCAGCCCATCCGAGTTCAGGTGGATGAGGTCAGTCCAGGCGAAGCGGGGCTGGTGGTTCAGCCAGCGCGCGAAGCCACCCTCGCCGCCCATCACGTGCCGCGCGTCCCAGAAGGCGCAGCCGGCCCGCTCCGCGGTGCGCTTCTGCACGCGGATCATCCGGTCGAGGTTCGCCTTGCTCACCACGTTGCCGCGCTGCCGGGTGGCCTGGTCCAGCGGCCCCACCATCAGGCAGGAGGCCTCGGGCGCGCCGCCGCGCAGCTTGTCGAGCACCTTGAGGTAGCTGGTCTCGTACTTCTCGCCCTCGCCCTGGAGCAGCGTCGGGTAGGTCAGCTCGTTGCCGCCGGTCTGGTAGACGACGAGGTCCGGCTTGCGGCGCTCCACCTGACTCTTGAGGTGGTGCCGGCTCTGGTGTGCGGTCATGGATCCGATGGACGAGCCGGCGATGCCGAGGGTCTCCCAGGTGACGCCCGGGCCCTCGGTCTCCAGGGCCACGCCGTAGACGGTGACGGGGCCGTCCGCGTGGGTCTTCATCCACAAGGTCGTCGCGCCCTTGCTGGCCGGCAGCTCCCGGAAGGCGTCCCCGACGCGCTCCGACGCGGTCTTGAGCACGGCGCCGCGGTGCCCGCGCGGCACCACCGAGAGGGTCCCGCCGTCCGGGCGGCGCTGGTAGTGCACGTCGAAGCGGTGCAGGGGTTGGCGCTTGCCGTCGATGCGCAGGCCGCCCAGCGTCGCCGTGGCCTCCTCGACTCCGGGGCTGGACGAGACGTTGCCCCCCAGGCCGTAGCGCGGCTCCTCGGCCCCTCCGAAGGTGATCGTCAGCGACTCCCACTCCCCCTTGTGAGTGCGCAGCACGCCCGGCCGGATCTGCCAGCGCGGGTCGGTGTGCACGGCCAGGAAGCCGGGGCCTCCGTCGCCGAAGCGGCCCTGGAGTCGCTTCCGCACGGTGCCGGTGATGCCGTCCGCTGCGATGGTCGAGTCGCCCCAGTGCAGGGCGCGCGCGATGCGGTCGGGCTCCCCGTCCTCCACCGCGGCGAGCGCCGCGAAGAAGCTGTCCAGGGCCCCCTCCGGGACCTCCAGCAGCGTGGGCACGGCGGGCGGGCGGTCCGGCAGGGCCAGGGGCAGCTCGTCGGGCGGCACAGCGACCGCCTCGCCTTCGGGCGCGGGCGTGGGGGCCAGCTCGACCTTCGCGATCTCGCCGAACTCATCGAGGCGGACCTCCGACCCGGCGCCGGCGAAGAAGTGCACCAGGGGGATCGGCTCGCCTGGCAACCAGGGGCGCAGCGCCTCGGCCTGCGGGATCGCGTAGGTGGACGCGACCAGCGCGGAGAGCGCCACGGACACGCTGAGGAAGCGCATCAGCTCGCTGCGGTGATCGGCTTGGGCGGGGCTGGTCACGAGGCAGTGATAGGCCAAGGGGACGCCGGGCGCAAAGGCTGCGTGCGCGCCATCAGCCGGCGAGGACCCGCAGGATGTCCTGCCCCTCGGGCGGCGGACCCTGAGGCGGGACCGGCTGGCGGGCGAGGTGCTTCTCCAGCGCGACGGACAGCGCGGAGGCCTGGGCGAGGTCTCCACCGATGGCAGCGCAGAGCGCCGCGCGCGGCAGGCGCAGCATCGTGGTCTCCGTCGCGGCGAGCACGAGGTCCAGCCGCGGGTCCTCTCCGTTGAAGAGCTGCTCGGCCCCGACGACGTCCCCGCGCACCAGCTCCCAGGTGGCCAGCTCGGGCTGCCCGGCCAGGAAGGCGCGGCGCCGGTCGGCGTTCTTGATCTCGCCCGCGAGCAGGTGGGTCAGCCGGCCGGGGTCCGCCGTCGTGCGGATGCCCTGCTGCACCAGGATCGAGGCCACAGGCCCCAGGTGCTCCGCCAGGCGCCGCGTCAGGTTCGCGACCTCGCGCGGCGACCAGGCCTGGAGCAGGGTGGGATCGGCGTGCACGGGCATGCGCAGATCGCCGGGCTTGAGCCCCGCGGCGGCCGCCACCAGCCGGCCTCGCGCCACCACGAAGACCGCAGGCGAGCGATCCGGCAGATCCTTGATGCAGTCGTCCTCGGTGTAGAGCAGCTGCTGCGAGCTCGTCGCGAGCTGCTCGAGCGCCCCGTGCCCCAAGGCTGCGAGCAGCGGCACCTCACGCAGGACCTCCAGGATCTCGGCCCCGCTGAGCTCCGCCGGATCCTCTTCGCCCAGCCGCGTCGTGCCCTCCCGGGCGGTCCGCCGGTCCACACCCAGCCCGTAGCGACGCAGGCGGTACCAGGAGCGGCGCAGGATGTCGGATTCCACCCGCTCGAAGTTCAGGTAGTCGCTCGGGTAGTACTGGATCTGGTAGATGCGGCTGCCCAGCCACTCGCGCAGGCCCGCGGGGTAGACCTCGACCAGCTGCGTGTCCGAGACCCCGGCGACCGACGTGGCGGCCTCGGCCAGCAGGGCGGCGACCCGACCGGGAGGCGCCCCGGGGTGTGCGTCCACCTCGACCACGCGCTCGACCAGCCCGTCGCCTTCCAGCACCTCCACGCCCTCGTGGCCGATGACGCTGTTCGGCAGCACGACCCGGCTTCCCTCCTCGGTGCGCAGGTGCAGCGCGCGCCAGGTCATGGACTCCACGCGCCCGACCGTGTCGTTGACCTTGATGACGTCGCCGTGCTTGAAGGGCTGCTCCAGCTGCAGCGAGACACCGCTGAAGAGGTTGTCCAGGGTGGCCTGGAGCGCGAAGCCGCTGACCGCCGTGAAGATGGCCGAGGTCGCGAGCAGCCCGCTGATGTCCTGGCCCAGGCCGAAGTGCAGCAGGGCCATCAGGGCGCCGCAGTACAGGACGAAGGAGACGAGCAGGCGCACGAGCTTGCTGGCCTGCTTGCCGCGGCTGCGCACGAGCGCCACGTCCACCAGCAAGAAGCTGGTCAGGCGCACCGCGAGGATGCCGACGCAGGCCCAGGCGGCCACCTGGAGCCCACGCGCCAGGGCCGTGGACTCGGCCGCGGCGAGATCCGCCGCGAGCAAGAGCACCGCGCCGATGGCCGCGAGGCTGAGGTCCGCCGCCTTCAGCGTGATGCCGGGCGTGCGGTGTCGGCTCAAGAGGCCCTCCTGTCGGCGATCTCGATGGCCTTCTCCAGCGCCCGGCGCAGCCGGTTGACCGCGGCAGCCAGCCGACCCAGCTCGCCTGGCTGACTCTCGTCCAGATCGTCGTGCTCGTCGCCGCGGCTCACGGCGTCTGCGCGCTCGGCCGCGGCGGTGAGCGGGCCCACGATCCAGGTCATGAGCAGGCGGTTCAGGAGCACGAAGAGCAGCGTGAAGGTGGCGAGCAGGGAGAGCAGCAGCGTCGCGAGGCGGTCGCGGGCGTGGTGGCTCACGAGCGCGGTCGGCACGGTCACGATCTGCGCGCCGACGACCGAGCCCTCCTTCCAGCCGAAGCCGGCCGCGGCGGGGTACTGCGCGAGCATGCCCGCGGGCGCCGCGTCGCGGTCACCGTGGCAGGCGAGGCAACGGAACTGGGCGTCGGGCGGCAGGATGATCGGCTCCGCGAGCGCGAGCACCTCGACCCCATCCAGGAACCGGCGGCTGCTGACTCGGTGTTCGGCCGCCTGGTCGAAGGGCACGTCGCCGGCCGTCCGCATGAACTGCTGGATGAGGCCGACCTCCCAGGCATCGGCCATGTTGGCCTCGGGGTTGATCGGCGCGAGCGCCGCCTCCTTGATGGAGTAGCCGCGGTACTCCTCCTTCTCGAGCAGCGCCTCGATGATGCGGCGCGAGCTGTAGGACGGCACCGAAGCCTTGTGGAAGACGTCCTCGCCGTAGGCGAACATGGGGCGCACCTCCTCGTTGGTGTAGAGGCGCGTGACGTTGGCCATGTCCATGAGCAGGCCAGCCTGCTCGCCGAGCTCGGTCTCGAGGCGGAGAAGCTCGC
>JAJDAI010000267.1 GCA_029261955.1 Deltaproteobacteria bacterium
GGGCAACGTGCTCGGCTCGACCGAGACGGCGCGGGGCGAGGTCTGGACCTGCCGCGTGGTCGGCAACGACGGGCAGCACGACTCGGCGCCGGGCGAGGCCAGCGTGACCATCGCCAACACC
This sequence comes from Deltaproteobacteria bacterium, assembly GCA_029261955.1. Classification (GTDB taxonomy): domain Bacteria; phylum Myxococcota_A; class UBA796; order UBA9615; family UBA9615; genus CALCXL01. The sequence continues at coordinate 122 of JAJDAI010000267.1, forward strand.
GAGCCCGAGGTGACCGCGGCGCTGCTGGGTCCGAGCCCGGCCTACGAGGACAGCCTGCTCACCTGCAGCGGCGACGGCTGGTTCGACGTGGACGGGGACGCGGAGGACTACCAGGTCGCCTGGTTCATCGACGGCTCCCCCATCGCCGCGCTCGGCGACACGTTGGACGGCAGCTCCTTCGACCGCGGCGACGCGGTGTCCTGCGAGCTGTGGCCCTTCGACGGCACCTCGCTCGGCGCCCCCGTGCTGAGCGCGGAGATCGAGATCGAGAACTCGGCCCCCGGCGCGCCAACCGTCAGCCTCAGCCCCTCCCCCGTCGCCGCCCTCGCGGACAACCTGATCTGCGCCAACGGCCCCGCAGCGGACGCGGACCCGGGCGACTCCATCACCTACGACATCGAGTGGTTGATCGACGGCCAGCCCGCCCCGAGCTGGACTGGCTCCTGGGCCATCGGCGCGAGCGACACCCAGCTGGGCGAGACCTGGACCTGCCAGGTGCGCGCGAGCGACGGCACGGCGGACTCCCTCTGGGTCAGCGCGAGCACCGAGGTGCTGCCGGGCTCGGGGGACCTCGTCATCAGCGAGTACCTGGCCGACCCGACGATCGTCTCGGACGTCGCCGGGGAGTGGATCGAGATCTACAACGCGAGCGGGCAGCCCCTCTCGCTGCTGGGCTTCGAGCTGGCCGACGACGGCGGCGACAGCCACATCATCAGCACGAACGTCACGCTGCCCGCCGCCGGCCGCGCGGTCCTGGCCAGCAACGCCGACACCGCGAGCAACGGCGGCGTCTCGGCCGACTACCAGTACTCGGGCTTCACGCTGGACCAAGAGGACCAGATCATCCTGCGTTTTGACGCAGTTGAGGTCGATCGTGTGGAGTACGAGCTCACCTTCTGGACCGGCGATCTGGCCGGGCACTCGGCCTCGCTCGACCCCGGCCTGGGCGCGCCCGACGCCACCGTCAACGACGCGCCGAGCAACTGGTGTGGTTCGTCCATCCCCCTGACCACGCCGGGCAGCGACTTCGGCACCCCCGGGGGGCCCAACGACACGTGCTCCTGCTTCGCCAGCGATTCGGACGGCGACGGCTACGGCGACGACCCGCTGTGCAGCTTCTTCGACTGCAACGACAGCAACTTCAGCATCAACCCCTCAGCCAATGACGCATGCGAGAACGGGATCGACGAGGACTGCTCGGGCGCCGACCAGACCTGCTCGTGCAGCTCGACGGACAACGACGGCGACGGCTACGGCGACGGCGCGGCCTGCCCCGACATCGACTGCGACGACTCCAACTCCAACATCAACCCGGGCGCAGCCGAGCTCTGCAACGGCATCGACGACGACTGCGACGGCGCGGTGGACGAGGGCTTCGACTTCGACGGGGACGGCGTCACGCAGTGCGAGGGCGACTGCATCGACTTCAACGCCACCATCTACCCGGGCGCGCCCGAGCTCTGCAACGGCTCGGACGACGACTGCGACGGCGCGGTGGACGAGGGCTGGGACTCCGACGGCGACGGCTGGACGTCCTGCGGCGGCGACTGCAACGACAGCATCAGCGGCGTGCACCCCGGCGCCAACGACACCTGCAACGACCGCGACGACGACTGCGACGGCTCCACGGACGAGAACGCGGCGGGCGACAGCTACGAGCCCAACAACGACGCCAACACGGCCTACCTGGTCTCCGGGGACGACGCGTCGACGACGCGCTACGGCACGATCCACTACTCGACCGACGCGAACGACTGGTACCGCATCAACACGACGGACGACACGGACTTCCCGTGCGACTTGTTCAACGTGAGCGCGAACTTGTCGTCCATCCCCTCGGGCGCGGACTACGACCTCTACCTCTACGACGAGAACCTGAGCCAGCTGGACAGCAGCCTGCTGCTGAACAACAGCCCGGAGTCGGTGAGCTGGAGCCCGGGCTGCATCAACCCCGAGGACAACGGCGGGGTCTTCTACATCCGCGTGCGGCGTTGGTCGGGCTGGGACTGCTCCGACACCTACACGCTGGTCGTCAGCAACAGCGGGTAGGCCTCAGGCGGAGCGCCGCTCCGCGTCGTCGTCGCCGTCGGTCCACTCCTGCAGCGCAGGCTTGAACTTGTAGCCGCGGAACTGCGAGGTCGTCTCGGCGAAGGCCACGCTGCTCGGGCGACCGATGCTGCGCATCTTGTGCCGCAGCGATCCCAGGCTCACGTAGAAGGACTTGAAGAACATCCGGGCGGCCTGCTTCAGCAGCTTCTTCTTGCTGAACATCCCCCAGCCGAAGCCGGTCCACAGGAACTTCAGCACCCAGAGGCTGCTGTAGCGGTAGGTCCGCGCCAGGCTGTGCATCACGTTGAGGCGCTGACCGTCCAGCTCGAGGTTCTCGAGGAAGGGGTCGGCGTCGTTCGTGGGGCAGTAGCCGAAGGCGAGCTGGTCGGCCCGGTAGGGGTCCATGAAGCCGATGCTCTTGCCCTGGTTCGTCAGCTCGGTGAACTGCTCGTAGACCGCCGCGAAGAAGGGGCGCTCGTCGTTCTCGATCATGGCCCGCCCGAACTCGAGGTCGAGGTGCCACTTGCCGATGAACGAGGGGACCCACATCCCGAACCACCACATGTACTCGAGGTAGATGCGCCAGCTCATCGTGGACGCGTTGCCCATGTGCTTGGGGTGGTCGCGGAAGAGGTGGATGCCGACGCCCTTCGCGAACATCAGGTTGACGTCGTTGAGCACGCGGCGGCGCTCCTCGGCGTCGGCCCAGCCCTCGCGGCGGGCCCGCACGATCTGCGTGACGCTCGTCACCGCCATGGCGATGGTCGAGGTGCCCGTCGAGTAGAAGGGGTCGCCGAAGTAGGCGGCGTCGCCGATGGCGTACCAGGGGGACTCGCCGAAGAGCTGGTTGCAGAGGTGGCTGGGGCGGTCCCAGCAGATGAAGTCCTCGGTGCTGCCGCTGTCGATGAGCTTGCCCAGCATGTCGTGGTTGGCCCGGAGGAAGGCCATGAGCTTCGCTTCGGTGTTCACCGTGCGCGGCTCGATCACCTCGCGGTGCGCGACCAGGCCGAAGGAGACGGTGCGCGTCTCCTTGTCGATCGGGATCATCCAGACCCAGTGGCCGTGCCCGAAGAAGTGGTTCGTGGCGTACCACTGCGAGGTCGAGGTCTTCTTCGCGTCGGCGCCCATGCCGAAGATGTCGCGGTCGACCCCCGAGACGCGGACCCACGACGTGATCGTGTCGAGGCCGTTCAGGTGCTCGGGGCCCTTGCGAATGTTGTCGAGCTTGCGGCCCGTCAGGAAGGCCCGGCCGGCGGCGTCCACCAGGTGGTCGCAGGTCACCGTCAGCTTGCTGCGGTCCTTCATGCGCACCTGGATGGTGTGCTGCTCGCCCGGCTCAGCCAGGTCGAACTCCCGGGCTCGACCACGCACGAAGGTGATCCCCAGGTCCGCGTTCATCCGGGTGAGGTCGCGCTCGAACTTGCCGCGGTGCATCTGGAAGCTGGCGACCTTCGGGAAACGCAGGGCCCAGATGCTGAAGTAGTCGTCCATGGACCCGGTGGCGGCGGTGTCCTTGGGCCAGTGAAAGTTGAGGCCACACTTCGGCGGGTGGTTGTCGATGAAGTAGTCGATGAGGCCCAGCTCGCGGGTCATGAAGCTGGCGGCGATCTCGACCGTCGACTCGCCGATCTTGCTGATCGAGGCGATCTCTTCGTCGGTGCGGGGCTCGATGATGGCCACCTTGATGCCGGGCAGGTTCCGGACCAGGTGGCGCGCCTGGAGCAGGCCGGCGAGGCCTCCCCCGAGGATCGCAACTTCGAAGTGGGCGGTCTCGTTCATGGTGCTCGCAGGTGCGTCGTTCATGAGGCGGCGGCATTCTCCAGATCGACCCATGTGCTGTAAAGCGCTGATTCGCTTATGAACACCGTAAACACAGACGAAGCCCCTTCACCCTTCGGGGTCGCCGAGGACCCCCGCGGCGCCTGCACTCCGCCCGGTGCGTTCTGGGGAATGGCGGGCTGTTGCGAGTACGTTCGCGCGGGTGCCATCCCCGCGCGTGGCGCCTCGCGGGCGGGGAGGACCGGCTGGCCCCCTTGCCCTCCCGTCCCATCATCCGGGGGGCCACAGCCCTGCGCTGTTCACCCGCAAGGCGCTGAAATTCAGTGCATTTCCAAGGTCTGCACACACCGCAAACGCTGCTTGTGCACGCCCCTCGGAGGGGGCGACGCGGGGTTCGCCGCAGGATCGGACCGCTCGACGCCTGATTCTGGTTGTAGCCACCGAAGATGCGCGAGAAGAGCTGAAGCAACTTCCCGACAAACCCGACGCCCTGGTCGGTCGCCCCCTCCGCCGCTCTGGCAGGATCCGCCGATGGCCCGCTTGCGATCCCAAGAGACCGGAGAAGCCCGGCACTTCGAGCGACGGCTGCGCGTCGGCCGGGACGCGGCGAACGACCTGGTGCTCGCGCTGGGCACGGTCAGCAGCTTCCACGCGCACATCGAGTGGCGGGGGGACGGCTGGTACCTCCGGGACCTCGGCTCGCGCAACGGCACGGCGGTGGACGGC
>JAJDAI010000268.1 GCA_029261955.1 Deltaproteobacteria bacterium
CCCGGGCTGGAAGGCGGATCGGAGCCAGCAGCCGTTGCGCGGGGCGCCCTCCCGTCACGGCGCCTCCAACTGCGACGCCTCGCCGCAAAGCTGGCGATGGTCGAGCTTGCGCTCTCCCGGCCGAGCCCCCCGGAGTGGAGCGCTGCACCGCCGCTGGCGGCCCCGCGACCGACCACCGCAAGGAGAAGAGCGGCCTGTCTGGTTTTTGGCCCGGATCCGGTCGTCGACCTCGGCCTCTCCGTCGAGTACGGCTCTCCTGCGGAGACGCTCGAGCGGATCCGGGGGCACGCCGACTACATGGAGGACCGCCGCCTCTTCGACACCGCATTGGAGGATCTGACATTCCCGAATGGACCGGGTCGGCTCGCAGTCACCCGGCTGCTCTACGCCCACGCCTTGGAGACAGAGCGGCCCGAGCAGATGTACTCAATGCTCCTCGCAGACACCGGGGATACCATCGTCGCTACGGGCCCGGACCGGATGGTTGAAGCGACGTTGGCTGCGCTGGGACGGCCGTTCCGCACAGCTTGCACCGACGCCGATCTGGGAGCGCCCGCGAGTTCGGGCGATGTCCTGATCCTCAGGCCGTTCGGAGATGCGCTTCGTCCCCGGTCGCTGCGGTGGGGGAAGGAGCTGTCGAAGGCTCTCAAGGAGCAGCCTGCCTTCACGGCGCGCCTGGGGGAGGCCCTGGCCGGCCTTGCGGTGTTTGTCGCGTTCTCGCCTGCCGATCCGCGGCTCCGGTTGCTGTTGAGGATGCGGACGCCCGAGACCCCAGCGCTCGTGGCGGTCGTGCCGCCCCACGTCAGACAACAGTTGGAGGCGCTGGAGGCCGAGGGGCTGGAGGTCGTCGCGGACTGGAGCGGGACCTCCCGGTGGGACCGGCGACCTCGCGTTGCGCTACTGGGTCGCTCGGTCGATCACTTCCTGCAGGCTCCGCGGGGCTTCGGTCCGAGGCCGTGGCAGGCGCCCGAGCCGCCCTTCGCGCTCCCGGCGGACAAGTACGAAGTCTACGCCGACCTTGCGGGCGGGCTCTACGTCCAGGACCCGGGGGGCCGATTCACGACCCTGTCCCAGGCTCTTGCCACCCACGACCGCCTCCGCGTAGCCGGCCCCGCGGGGGCGGGGTTGTGGATATTCGTCCAGCTCCTGCTGTGGAGCGTTGAGCTACGCAGTTCGACCCGACATGAGTACCGGCCCTGGAGGAGCCTGGCCCCAGACGGTGTCGAGGCGGCCACCCTGATCGACCTCAGCGAGGACTCGTGGCGGCGCCTGGAGGAGGGGCTGGCCGGCGTTGCGTCCGAGCCCGGCCGGAGCTGGCTGGTGGTTATCGAAGGCCTAGCCGAGCAGCCGTCCCCGCAGCGGGAGGCCCTGTTGGGGAGAATCGAGGAGCAGTCTCTGGTTCCCGGCTTGCGACTGATGATTCTGGACGCCCAGGAACTCCCCTGGCCGGCCGACTGCGCCGTCCCCAGCGTCACCCTCCAGCCACGGTACTCGATGCCCGCGCGCTGGTTCGGATGGGTGCTCCGTGACCACGCAGCGGGACGTGCTCTCCTCCCTGTTCTCGAGGGGATGTCCCGCGCCGACGGTCCCGTAGCGGAGTTCTTGCGGCGTCCCTCGACCGCCTGGTGGCTCGAGGAGCGGCTGGCCGATCCCGTGGACCCTGGATCGCCCGCCTTCCTCGCTGAGATGATCCGCGCGTGGGCGTCGTCAGGACCGCGGGGGGCCACACGCCAGGAGCTGATCGCCAACGAGTCCTGGAGGCTGTCTCCAGCGGTCCTGCGGCTTGCGGAGGGCGATGGCATTGGGCAGGACACCGAGTCCGAACTCCGTGGTCTGGGAGTGACCAGTCGCGCCAGCGGTGCGGACCCGAGGGAAGTCGCCCTCGCTCGCGACCTCGTCCGCGCCCAGCCGTTGATGGATCCGGCAACGCAGATGATCGAGGGGGTGCTCGCCTGGGGCCGAGCCGCGCCGCCGGAGGTCGATCCCCGCGCGTGGCTCCGGGCGATGATTCCGGTCACCGCACCGGCAGGACAAGGTCGATCGGTTGGGGCCGAGGCTGCCGGGATAGCGCGACGGCGGCCCCGGCTATCCGCCTTTGCCATCGACGCCGTCCCTGCTACCTGGGCGCGGTACTCTGCGTTCGTAGAAGCGGGCGCGTACTCCCGCGAGGATCTCTGGTCGGCCGACGGATGGCGCTGGAGGACTGTCCATGAGATCAGCGGGCCGGCACGTTTCGACGAGGACGATCCCCACCCAGCAGCACCCGTGACGGGCGTGAGCTGGTACGAAGCTGAGGCGTTCGTTCGTTGGGAGCAGAAGCGCTTGCCCACCGAAGCTGAGTGGGAGGAGGCCGCGCGGCTCGGGCGTAGCGCTGCCTCGGGAGAGATCGGGCCTGTGCCCGTCGGGCAGCGACCGACACCGAGTCGAGGTTTGCCCATCTACGACGTTGGTGGAGGGGTTCTTGAGTGGTGCGCCGACTGGTACGACGCGCTCTACCCGGAGTACGAGGCACAGCTCGACCCATCAGGACCAGTCAGGGGCGCGGAGCGCTCCTGCCGGGGGCCTGCCTTCTGGGCGAATGGACCAGCCGAGGCTCTCCTCGGCCAGCGGTGGCACTTCCCGCCGGAAACCCGCCGACCGGACCTCGGATTTCGTGGGGCTAGGAGCCTGGCAGGTCGATACTCCGGGTCGTCGCTGTCTCCCCCACGGAGGTGAAGATCTCCGCTGGTCTTCTGCTGGAAGCTCATGGGTGACCGGACAGCGGCCGCAAACAACCGTAACTACAC
>JAJDAI010000269.1 GCA_029261955.1 Deltaproteobacteria bacterium
CGCCGCGGGACCGCTATCGGGGCCCAGAATCGCGAGCACCTCGCCCAGCGCGGCTGCGCTTGTCCAGCGGTTCGATCGGTCCGGCGTGAGGCAGACCCGCAGCAGTGCGCGGGAGCCGGGGAGGACCTCCTCGACGCCGGCCGGAAAGACCGGGTCTTCGAGTCGCGTCGAGATCCCCGCCACCGCCATCATGATTTCGGGAGCCGAGCGCCCTTCGAACAGCGGGCGTCCCGTGAGCAACTCGACGAGCAGGACCCCAAAGGAGAAGAGATCGGAGCGGTGGTCGAGCGGATCGGCGTGCAGCTGCTCGGGCGACATGTAGGCGGGCGTGCCGCGGGTCAGGTCGGTCGCGGTGTGGCGGGTGGCGAGGAAGGTGGCCTTGGCGATGCCCAGGTCCGCGAGCTTGATGACGCCGGTGGATGAGATGAGCACGTTGCTGGGCTTGACGTCCCGGTGCACCAGCCCGGCGGGGTGTCCATCGATCTCGAGCTCGTGCAGGTGGGTGAGGGCCTCGCAGAGCTGCGCCGCGATCGACAGGGCAGCGGCGGGGGGCGGCGGCCCAAAGATCCTCAGCGCGGACGCGAGGGTCGGCCCGTCGACCCGCTCCATCGCGATGAACTCACGGCCGTCCACCTCGCCGTAGTCGTGGATGGTCACCAAGTTGGGGTGGGTCAGCCGCGCGCCGAGCATCGCCTCATCGAGCAGCGATCGCGGCTCGCCGTCGGACAGCGTGAGGATCTTCAGCGCGACGTCCCGCCGGAAGCCGCGAGGCCCCTCCTGCTCGGCGCGGTACACCCGAGCCATGCCTCCCGTGCCCAGCAGCTCGCCGAGTCGGTAGCGGCCGAACTGGCGGCCGACTGTGGCGGGAGGGACGTTTCCTGGGACCGATAGGAGGGCGCTCGCGTTCATGCTGGAGAGCAGAGCAAGAGGCGAGCCACTTCGGCTGCCCGCCCTCGGCTTGGCCAGCCCGCGACGCGCGCGAGGCAAGAGTCGCCCTCCTTGAGCGCCATCGGGTCCGCTCTGCTCGCTGGGTTGCGGCCGGGTGTTGTGGACTATCCAACGATGTGCTGGATAGTCGTTGCTCATGGTCGGGACTCTGCTCCTCGCAACTCGCAGGCGGCGGATGCGACGGTCGCCTCCCTGGTGCGCCCCCCCGGTCGGCAGAGGAGAGCTGGCACGTTCGTTGCCCCCCTCTAGGAAGCCGCGGGAGGTCGGCGCCTCAGCCGACTCCCCCGGCCTGGAGGCCGACTCATGTTCACCAAGATCTGGCTCCCCCTCACCTTCGCCGCGGTGGTCCTGCTGGCTCCGCCCGCTGTGCAGGCCCAAGGTGACAGCAGCCTGGGCTTCAGCATCGACCCACCGGACCTCTCCGAGCTGTTCCGGGCTCGGCCGCCGATGGGCGACTGCCCCGTCGGCCAGACAGCCCCTTCGCAGGGCTTGCCGAAGGCAGCGCACCTGCTGCACCTCGGGGTGGCGGGGTTCTTCCTGGATACCCGGATCCGGCCACAGCTCTCCGCGGACCAGAGGGCGCGCCTGCGCGGGCTGCGCGATGCGTCGAGGGACGGCTGGACGGCCCAGGAGAGCGAGCTGGGCGCCCTGGAGGTGCAGCTCTGGCAACTCACTGGGGCCGTCGAACCGCCACTTCCCCTGATCGAGTCCAAGGTGGCCGAGATTGAGCGTCTTCGCGCCTCCCAGCGGATGGCCTTCATCCGCGCCGTGCTGGAAGCGTCCGAGGTCTTGGACGAGGCCCAGAGCGAGCTTCTGGTCGGGACGCGGGGCTCGACGGAACGCTGACCGGCGTGGGGCGATGCTCCCGCGGGCCGTGAGCCAGAGCCCCTGTCCGTCGGCTGGGCAGGGCGGGGTTGTTCTGAGGGTCCGCTTCTCCGCCCCCGCGCGGAGTCGGGCGCCGAGCAACGCCTGGCCTTCTTCACTGAAGCCGCCGGATGAGCGTCCGCCTCCCCCGGCGATCTGTCGGGGACTATTGGCTGAGTCTGGTCAACCAGGGTCACTCGCGCCGAGCCGCTCGCTCGCGCCAAGGGTCGCCGAGGGCCGCGCGCCCCTTCTCCGCCCCCCGCCCCGCGTTGGTACGGACTTTGCGCCTTCGTGGTGTGACGCAAGTCGGCTCCGGGGAGTCCGGGGCTGGTCGTCGCCAGCACCCATCACGGAGGCTGAAGCCATGCCTGAGTCGAATCCCAACCTGTCCCTCCTGCTCCTGCTCGTGGGGCTGTCGACCGGCCTCGCCTGCCCGGCCGCCGCGGCGGCCCGGTCAACCGCCCTTCCCGGCGTGGCAGACCCCCTCGCGGAGTTCGGCCGCCGTCTGCAGTCCGAGCGAGTCGCCGGCCAGCCGCTCTCCGGCTTCCTCGAGGAACTGGATGCCTCCGGGTGCCTTCGGGACGTGCAGGCCGAGCTCGTGCCGGCGCTGGAGTCGCTGCGGCTCGCCTACCTCGACGCCGCGGACGTCGTCCCCGAGCGTCGCCTGTGGGCGCGCCTGCGGCGGCAGCTGGACGCGTTCTCCGAAGACGGCGCCCTGCTTGTGGCCACGTGGCTGGACTCCCCCGCCTCCGCCAGGGAGTCCCAGTTCTGCTCCGATGCGTTCCCCCCGAGCTGGCTCGGCTTGAGCGCCGAACGCTACGTCGTGGATGCTCCGGTCTGGTTCGAACTCTCGGCGCTGGAGGCGATCGCGTGGCCCGACGCGGGCAGCCTGTCTACCTCGCTTGCGCGGCTCTTCGACGAGAAGGCGAGCCTGTTGAGGAGGTTCGACCGCCAGTACCCCCGCGATGGTCACCATGACGAGCTCCGCTCCTTGCTGGAGGCCAGGCTCGCTGTGCTCTGGTCTCGGTTCGTACTGCCGCGGCTCGATGCGCAGGGCTCCCGGGTGGACGAGGGTCCGCCCGCGTCCGGGGTGGGAGGGACGCCGGTTCGTCTTCGCCAGAATCCGTTCTACGCCGCGGACATCCCGGACCCCGAGCAGCTGGGGCGAAGCACTGAGATCCACGGTGGCTGGATGAAGCAGCTCCGCACCCTGAAGGGCGAGGCGCTTCGGCTGAGGCTCGTCCACGATCGACTCTTCCCGCGGGAGAGTGAGGCGCTTCAGGCCAGGCGCTCCTCGTCA
>JAJDAI010000270.1 GCA_029261955.1 Deltaproteobacteria bacterium
CGGCTTCGTGCTCGCGAGCCCCGACGGCAAGTTCAGCCTGAAGATCAACGGCCGCGTGCAGTCGCGCTTCACCTTCGAGATCCCCACCGCGGACCTCGCTGGCTTCGAGGCGGCCTTCTCTGTTCCCCGCGCGCGCATCAAGCTCAGCGCGAAGGCCTTCGGCTGGCTCAACGTCATGCTGCACATCGACTTCAGCAAGGGGACCTTCGACCCCAAGGACGTCTACGGCGACGCCCAGCTGCTGAAGGACTGGATCCACCTGCGCGTCGGCCAGTTCAAGCGGCCCTCGTCGCGCGAGTTCATCGCGTCGTCCTCGGCGCAGCACTTCGTGGAGCGCACGATCGCGCACAAGCACTTCGGCAACGAGCGCGACGTCGGCCTGATGCTGCACAACCGCATGGGCAAGTCGCCGGCCTTCGAGTACCAGCTGGCCTTCGTCAACGGCACCTACGCCAAGGCCCACACCGAGGGCGGCGTCACGGTCGACCTGGCGACCGGCGAGGGCAGCGTCAGCAGTGAGACCACCAACGTGCCCGATCGCTTCCGGCCCACCCTCGTGGCCCGCGCCGGCTGGAACCACGGCGGCATCGAGGGATACAACTTCCCCGACCTGAAGAACTCCCCCTTCGGCCTGTCCATCGGCGGCGGCGTGACGGCGACCTTCGGGCTGCCTGATGACCCGGCAGGGCGCGTGATCGGCACCCTCGACTGGCTCCTCAAGAGCCACGGCTTCTCGGTGAGCGGCGCCGGCTGGGTCATGACGACCGAGGACCTCGACAGCGAGAACGCACACCGCTTCGACTCTGCCGGGTTCCAGGCGGAGGCGGCCTACGCCATCAAGGGCCTGGTCGAGCCGGCGGTGCGGGTCACCCGCATCTGGGCTGCCGATCCCGCCGACTCCGCGTTCGAGGCCGGCGGCGCCGTCGGCGTCTACATCTGGAAGCAGAAGGTGAAGTGGGTGACCGACGTCGTCGGCATCCTGGACGCCATCGACGGCGAGCCCGAGACCATCGTCCGCGTGCGAAGCCAGCTGGAGACCTCCTTCTAGAAGAGGTATTGAGGCGGCATGCAAGTCAGCTGCTTCACCGTCGGCAACTTCCAGGTCAACACCTACCTCATCACGGACGAGGCGACGGGCCAGTCCGCCATCGTCGACACGGGCGAGACCCGGGAGCTCGTGCAGCGCCTCCAGGCGCTCGACCCCGCGCCCGACGTCCGCATGATCCTGCTGACCCACGGGCACCTGGATCACGCCGGCGCGCTCAGCTTCCTGCAGGAGGCCTGGGACGTGCCCACCTACCTGCCGCGCGACGAGAAGCCGCTCTTCGACACCCTGCCCATGCAGGGCACGATGTTCGGCATGCCGCACCTGGACCGGCCCTGCGGTCGCATCGACCACTGGATCGACGACGGCTTCTCCATCGAGCTCGGTGAGACGACGCTGCGCTTCCTGTCGACCCCGGGGCACACGCCGGGCCAGGGCTGCTTCTACGACGAGAACGACATCATCGTCGGCGACACGCTCTTCGCCGGCAGCGTCGGGCGCGTGGACTTCCCCCTCAGCGATCCCCAGAAGGCCACGGCGAGCCTGCGCCGGCTGCTGGAGCTGCCCGGCCACCTCCGCGTGCACAGCGGCCACGGCCCCGTGACGACGCTGGAGAAGGAGCTGAAGACCAACCCCTTCCTCGGCTACCTGCGCGAAGAGCGCGGCCTGCCCGGTGGGCCCGGCTTCCGCTGGGCTTGAGGGCTATCGCCTGCTGGCGACGTCCCGGATCCCGTCGGCGATCTCCCGCGGGACCTCCTCCTGGAGGAAGTGGCCGGCCTGGGTCACGGTGACGGTGGCGTTGGGCAGCCAGCGCTCGATGCGCTTGCGCAGGGTCCCGAGCACGGGATCCCGGTCGCCCCAGACGATGGCCGCGGGCCCCTCGTAGGCCTCGATGAAGGCCTGGAGCCGGGTCAGCGGCGTGATGGAGGGGTGCTCCATGGAGTCCGGCACCATGCGCGCCAGGGCGAGCGGCGCGGCGTTGTTGGCGAGGCCCCGCAGCGGCCAGGTGTAGGCGCGGCGGGTGCTGCCCCGGATCGAGGAGCGGTCGCCCTGGGCCGTGTGCAGCCAGCCCTGCGGAAAGCCGAACCCGCGAAAGGCGATCGGGGCCAGCGGGCTGTGCGCGAAGCGGTGAAAGGCCGTCGGCTTGAAGCCCGGCCGCGGGGGCCCGAGCACGGTGTTCAGCACGACGAGCCCGCCCAGCCGCTCGGGCATGTCGATGAAGGGCGCGATGCCGATGGGCCCGCCCCAGTCCTGACCGACGGCGATGACGTCCTGCAGATCGAGGGTCTGGATCAGCTCCGCCATGCGCCCGATGTGGGCGCTGAGGCTGTGGACCGACGGATCCCGGGGCTTGTCCGACAGCCCCAGGCCCAGCAGGTCCGGCATCACCAGCCGCAGCGGCTCGTCCACCAGCTCCGCGGCGACCTTGCGCCACAGATAGCCCCAGGTCGGGTTGCCGTGGGACAGCAGCACGGGCCGACCCTCGCCCTGCTCCATCACGTGGATGCGGTGGCCGCCGATCTCCAGGAAGGACCGACGGAAGGGCAGCTGCTCGTCGAGCCAGGCGGGAATCACCGCGCGACCGTAGATGAAAGCGCCGGTGTCAGACACCGCTGATTCCACATGAAAGTCCTGGTGTCTGACACCGGAGTGTTCAGATCGCCGTCAGGACCTTGCTGCCGTGCTTGATGAGCGCGCGCTCGGCGCGGCCGAGGCCGTCGAGGCGGCGCTGCATCGCGAGGTTTCGGCCCAGGTCGTCGCAGCTCTTCTCGCAGCCGCAGGCCACGTCGGGGTCGTTGCCGATGTTGCTGAACCAGGGGTCCCGCTTCTCGTAGACGTTGGTCTTGCGGCGGAACTCGCGCTGGCGCTCGTTGTTCCACATGGACAGCAGGCGGTCGTCGTTGAGGTTGCCGATGGGGATGCGGTGGGACTTGAGGCAGGAGGTGACCTTGCCGTCGGGCATGACCCGCAGGAAGGTCCAGCCGATGGTGCACTGGAAGGTGTGCACGACGCTGGCGTCGCCCAGGCCGTCGGTGACGCCCTCGGTGCGCAGGCGGCGCAGCCAGTGGTCGTAGCCGAAGAGGCGTCGGCCCTCGCCGCGGCTCTCCAGGTCCGCCTGGAGCCTCAAGGACTGC
>JAJDAI010000028.1 GCA_029261955.1 Deltaproteobacteria bacterium
ATCGCGGTGCTGCTGGCGGGCTGCCCCCCGAAGGCCGTCGAGACCGCGACCGTCGCGGACTGCGCCGCGGAGCTGCCCGTGGCCACCTGGCCCGGCGCCGGCGCGCCCGATGCGGCCCGCGACGAGCTGCTCGGAGCCCGCGCCGGCACCGCGAGCATCCTGGTGGAGCAGGGCGTCGAGGTCAGCGACCCCGGCCTGGACGGCGACCGCAAGCTGCGCGGCATCCTGGCCCGCGACGGCGGCGACCGCCTCCGCGTGCGCCTGATGAGCATGGGCTTCACCGTGCTCGACTACGTGGAGGCGGACGGACGCTGGCACCTCACCGTGCCGCCCGCGGGCCTCGTGCGCGGTGGGCTGGCCGGCGAGCCCGTCATCCCGCCCGGGGCCGAGCCGGCCGAGGGCCAGGCCGCGCTCCGCCCCGATCTCATCGCGTCGCTGCTCCGTTCCATCGAGCCCGGCGCCCAGGTGCGCTGGCAGGCCGGCACCTGCGCAGTCTTGGAGGAGTTGGAGGGCAGCGAGGTCGTGCGCCGCATCGCCTTCCAGCAGCAGGAGGGCGCCTGGCGCGTCGCCCGCGAAGAGCTGCTCGAGGGCGGCGTGGTCGCGCTCGCCGCGAACTTCTCCGCCTGGCAGGACGTCGGCGAGGGCGCGCTCTGGGCCCACCGCTGGGACCTCGAAGACCCGCTCCGGGGCTCGCACATCGCCCTGCTGACGAAGAAGGTCCGGCTCGACGGCCTGACCGATGCGCACTTCGCGGTGCCCGAGTTCACCGAAGCGCCCGCTCCCTGATGGACGTCGGGGTCCACGTGCTCAGGCCCGTGGACCGGGACCTGGCCTCGCTGCTGCGGCGGACCGGCTTTCAGAGCCTGGCCGTGCACCTGAGCTGGCGCTGGGCCAACAAGCTCCAGCCGAACTGGGACCTCAGCTCCGTCGACCACTTCCTCGAGCCCTTCCGCGCGGCCGAGCTGCCGCTCCAGGGCCTGCTCGGCCCCGGCTTCTCGCACCTGCAGCCCGACTGGCTGCTGCGAGACGGGGCAGGGGACCACCCCGACTACACCCGGCTCTTCGCGGAGTCCTGCGCGCGCCTCGCCGCAGCGGTCCCCGACATCACCGTCTTCCGCGTGGAGGACGAGCTCAACGGGGCCTGGCTCTGGGACGGGCTGCGCACCCGCCGCCGCCGCGGACGGGCCTGGCGCGATCCCGCCTTCCGCCTGGACGTGCTGCGCTCCGCCTTGAGCGCGGTGCGGGAAGCCCGCCCGGACGCGCAGCTGATCGTCACCGTGAACGCCACCCTGCCCGGCTGGAAGCGAGCCCTGCGTCGCTGGCTGCGGGCCGGCCTCCAGTTCGATCGCCTCGGCCTCAGCCTGGACCCTTGCCGCCTGCTGCCCGACCCGGCCCAGGCCGAGCGTGTGGTCGGCCCCATCGAGCAGGCCATCAAGCTGCTGCAGGCCGAAGGGCACCCCGCCTCAGTCGAGCTGTCCCGCCTGGCCTACACCACGACCGGCGAGACCCGCAGCCCCCGCCGTCAGCGTGAGTTCTTCGCCCAGGCGGCCCGCGCGGCCAGCCAGGCGGGCGCCGTGGGGCTCGTCGCGGCCGCCCTGCGCGACCAGAGCTGGGACGACCCGATGCTCGGCTACTGGGTGCCCGAGCGGGAGCGCTTCCAGGGCCTGCTCTACTACGACGGCACGCCGAAGCCCGTGCTCGAGGAGCTTCGCGTCCTCGCCACCGGCGACCGCTTCGGGGAGGGCGGATGACCGCGCGCCTCGTGCTGCTGCTGATGCTGCTGGCCCCCGCCGCGCAGGCCGGTCCCTGGACCCACGAGGCCGGCCACGGCTACGGGAAGGCGTGGATCAGCCTGCTGCCCGGCGTCGGCTTCCCCTCGGACGATCCCGAGGTCGGGAACCAGCTGTACGGCTACTACCAGGAGACCTTCGTCGGCCTCTACGGCGAGCTGGGGGTGGCGAAGCGCTTCACGCTCTTCACCCACTGGACACCCGTCCGCACGTTCTTGCTCGTCGATCCGCTCGCGGCCGATCCCCAGGTCTTCGCGTCGGTCGGCGAGCCGATGATCGGCGCGCGCGGACAGCTCGTCCAGGCGGGCCGCTTCGCGCTGTCCGTCGAGGGCTCGATCCGCATCCCCACGGAGTCCAACGCCCCCGTCGCCGACGTGCACGCCATCACCGACGACAACCCGCTCATCGGCCAGCTGCGCACCGCCCTGGGTGTGTGGGAGATGACGGCGGGCCTGTCCGCGGGGCTCGGCTTCGACCGCTTCTACGTGGCCGCCTCGGTCTCGGCGACGAACCGCACCGCCGGCTTCGACTCCTACCTGGACTGGACGGTGGAGGGCGGCACGAAGATCGGCAAGCGCAAGCGCTGGGACGTGCGGGCGCGCATCGCAGGGCACCACGCGCTGAAGGACGGCACGGCCGACACCCACGCCAGCCCCAGCGGCATCGGCAACGGCACGGAGTACCTCGCCTTCACGTTGGAGGGCGACTACCTGCTGCGGGAGAACCTCTGGTTCGGCATCAGCCTCGGCGGCGGCCTGGGCTACGTGAGGCTCCAGACCGGCGGGCCCCAGCTCGCGTTCTCGATCTCGACGCGCTTCTGAGCCTCAGCTCCCGTGGACCGCGTGCCCCTGCGTCTTGAGGAAGGCCTCGACCACCGTGCGGTCGAAGCGCTTGTCGTCGTCGCGGGACACCTCGACCACCACGTCTGCCAGGGTCTTCTCGCCCCAGGGTGAGCCGGGGTTCGTGACCGTGTCGACGTACTCGGCGAAGGCCAGGATCCGCGCGGCCATGGGGATCGCGAAGCCGCGCATGCCGAGGGGGCCGCGGCCGTCCATCTGCTCGTGGTGGGCGCGCACGATGGGCGCGACGGGGGCCCAGAAGGCCATGCCGGCGAGGCGGTCGGCGCCCTTGCTGGCGTGATCCACCGGGCCGCCGGGCGGGCCGATGTCGACCCGCGGGAAGTCGAGCAGGCCGATGTCGTGCACCGACGCTGCGAGCTGGAGCTCCGCCTGCCGTTCGGGGGGCAGCGCGAGCTCCTTGCCCAGCGCGTCGCACAGCGCCTGCACGTTCTCCACGTGGCCCGGCCAGGTCAGGTAGCGGTCGACCAGCTCGGTGACGATGTGTGTGACTGCGTCCTCGAAGGCGGCTTCGGCCTCGCGAAACGCGGCGTTGTCGAGGAAGAGGATCGCCTGGCGCGCCAGGCCCTCGACCAGCTGCTGATCGGCGGCGGTGAAGGGCCCGCCGCTGGCCTTGTTGCGCAGGTCCAACAGCGCGACCAGCTCGCCCCGGTGGAGCAGCGGCACGATGAGGCTGCTGTGGGTCTTGGTGACGATGCGGTCGTCCCAGCTGCGGTCGGTGTCCGTGAGCTCGCCCTCGAGCAGCGTGTGCCCCAGCTCGGCCGCGCGCCCCACGAGCCCCTGGCCCACGGGCAGCGGGTGCGCCTTCGCGCGCTCCTCGGACATGCCCAGGGTGCGGATGACCAGCAGCTCGTCGCGCTCCCGCATCCACAGCGCCGCGCGCTCGGCGGAGACCAGGTCGGCGGCGTGGCCGACCAAGGCCGTGTGCACGCTGGCGGAGTCCTCGATGGCTGCGAGCGCCGAGGTCGCCTCGTGCAGGCGGGCCAGCCGCGCGTCGCCCACGTGGGTGGCGGCGACGGTGCGCTCCGTGTCGCGGCGCACGAGGACGTAGCCCAGCACCACCGCGACGGCCGTGAAGACGAGCAAGGCGACCAGGCCGAAGACCGTGGAGGTCTGCCCGGTCTCCTGGAGCGGCGTGAAGACGAACTTCCAGGAGATGTAGAAGAGAACGGCGAGCGGGACCAGGGACACGACCGCCATGAGCAGCTGTGTCCTTGCGAGGGCGCTCCGCTCACGATCCGACTGGCTCATCTGGTTCACCTTGGCCCCCGCCCATTCCAAGTGTCCGAAGGAACAGGGGATCCTGTCAACTCGATGTGCCGCGTCCCAGGCTAGGATTCCGCCGTGCGCACCCTGCTTCTTCTCTGCCTGTCCTTCCTGCTCGGTTGCCCCGCGGGCCTCGAGTGGAACCCCCCAGCGTCCACGGGCGACGACGACGATTCGGCGGACGACGACGATTCGGCGGACGACGACGACGCGTCGGACGACGACGACGCGACGCCGCCTCCCACCGCCTCGCACCCCGAGGAGGAGGCGTTCTTCGTGCTCGGCCTGGGGCACTCCTGGGAGTTCGAGGAGCAGCTGTCGGGCGGTCCGTCGGTCGTGGAGGACCTGGTGTGGATCGACATCGTCGATCGCATCGCCGGGCCCGACTTCGACGAGTCGCTGGACGAGGACGTGGTCATCTTCGAGTTCGACGTGGACCGCCTGCAGAGCACGGAGGGCCGCACGCACTGGTACGGCATCGACGGCACGGGCGCGCTGCGCTGGTACGGCACCGACGTGAGCCAGGGCTTCGACACGGTGCACTTCGATGGCGCCGGTGAGACCGTCTTCAAGATGGCGCCCACGAAGGAGGCCCTCTTCGGCGAGAGCTACGACTCCGTGTGGTTCCTGCCCGACGTCGCGGGCTACGACTTCCGGGCCGAGGGCGCCACCATCGAGACCTTCATGTACGGCGAGGGCCTCGAGGTGGAGGCCCTGGGCAACGACATCTTCGAGGCTGAGGAGTTCGTGGGCTTCGAGGTGGTCAAGAGCGGCTGGGGCCTGCTGGGCTTCGAGATCAACGTGGACGGCCTCCAGACCCGCTGGGCGGTGTCGCGCTGCTCGGCTTGCCCGCCGGAGTCCGGGCTCAACTGAGCGCTGGCGTTCGCCACCAGCGCGGCCAGGTCCCCTGCACCGGCTCCAGGCTCGGCTCGACCTGGGACCAGGGCACGATCCGGCCGTCGGCGAGCTGCACCTCCTCCGCTTCGGGCAGGAGCTCCCCGGCCTGCCCCCAGCGAACGCGGGAGCGCACCCGCCCCCCCTCGCGCAGGACCGTGAAGTCCGCCCGAGGGGCCGGATCGATCCGGGCCAGCGCCTCGTCCGCGGCTCCGTATTCGTCCGCCGCGAGCCGCAGGTGGCCCAGGGCGACAGCCTCGGCCGCGGGGTGGTCCGCCGGCAGCTGGAGGGGGCGAGGGCGGTCGCCTGCGGCTTCGTACAGGGCCGGAGAGATCGGCCGGGGGGCGGCCAGGTACTCCGCCTCGGCGCTGCGGGCGAGGCGACTCAAGGCCGCCGGGGTGTGGCCGGTGTGGAGCAGCTGCGCGGCGTGGGGCGCCGCGGCGACCGGGGGGGCGCCCACCGCGGCGCGCTGTCCGGCGAGCCAGCCCGGCTCGAGCAGGCGGGCGGGGCCCCAGGCTCCATCCCCGTCCAGCTCGAGCAGGGGGGGCGCGGCCCGCGGGTCCCAGGGAGCGAGGGCTTCGTCGCCCAGGTTCCGTCGAGCGTGCCGCAGCGCGCGATCCGGGCTCAGCCCCCAACGCTCCAGGTCACTGGCCCGCACAAAGGCGAAGGACTCCCCCAGGTCGCAGACCAGCGCCTCCACGAGGCAGGGGAGCGTCGGCCACCAGATCAGCGGGTCGTCGGCCCCCAGGCCGCTCGAGACCGCGGAGGCCGGCCTGAGCAGGCTGCGCAGGGCGCGTCGGGCTTCCGCGGGGTCGGTGGGGGCAGCCGGCGGGTGGAGCGCGGCCTCCAGGCGACGGTCCAGGGCCTCCAGTCGCTGTTCGGGCGGCAGGTCCCGGCACTGGACCCAGAGGTCCGACAGCCCCAGGCGAAAGGTGGCGCCGTCCCGCGGCACCACGTCGAGGCTGAGCCCCTGGGGGTCGGGCACCGCCAGCTCCACGTCGTCGCGGGCGACGGCCCGTCGGGCGGCCTGCTGGAGGAACAAGATCGAAGCCTGGGGAGTCGCCACGGGACAGATTCGACCAGACCCGTGTGCAGAACGTCCAGCCTGCCGCGGTGACCGTGGTCGCGCAGTGGTTGCCGCGGGCGGCCCGCCGCTTCAGAATCGGCACCTGGAAGAGGGAACGCGTCACATGAAATCAGTCTTGATGTTGAGCCTGGCGGCATTGCTCGCCGTCGGTTGCGGT
>JAJDAI010000271.1 GCA_029261955.1 Deltaproteobacteria bacterium
GTCCGGAACCTGCTCCAGGGCTCGACGCGCCGCCTCCATGTCGCCCAGGCCGGCGCTGCGCACGGGTGCGCCACGAAAGCTCACGCGGCGGCGGTAGCGCTGCAGGTAGTGCTCGACGAGGGCGTCGTGAGGGTCCCGGAACGCGCCGTGGGTCGGCCTCTGGAGCTGGTAGCTGTCCAGGCCGCTCGAAGTGAGCCGCAGGGACATCGGGCGCGAGGACGCGCGATGCAGGCCGACGGCCGAGGCGGCGTCGGCGTTGAGCACCGACAGGTCGAACAGATCCGGGTAGAGCACGTAGGTCCACGGCGAGCCGCGCATCCCGAGCTCGGCCTGGAGCGCGGCCTCGACGTGCGTGGGCGTGGCGGCCATGCGCGGCGAGTTGCGGCGGTGGCCGCAGAGCGCGTAGGGCACGGCGCTCTGGTGGGTGGAGTCCTCGTGCTCCAGCACCACGATCCGCATGCGGGACAGCAGATCCGGGCGCTCGCGCAGCGGGTAGAGGAAGGGCCCGAGGTTGACCGTCGCCCCCACCGCGTCTTCGGCGAAGGGCAGCAGCAGGTCGCCCGTGCCGCCGCAGGCCTCGAACCAGGCCGGGATGGAGTCAGGGCCCTGCTGGAAGGCCCACCACCCGCGGCCGGGCGAGCCCTGGCCGTACTCGGGCACGGTGTAGAAGGTGTCGAAGGGGTTGAGCCCCCCGAAGAGGAAGAGCTCCAGCACGCCGTCGGGCTGCACCTCGGGCGGCAGCACGAGCTCGAGCTGCTCCGGGGTCAAGGCGTGCGATCGGCGCGGGAGGCCCGCGGCGAGGGCGGCTGCGCTGCCTTGCAGGAAGCGGCGGCGGGAGAGCGGCATGCCGAGCCAGCTTGGCTGCGCCCCCGGAGCCCGGCAAGGACTCCGGAGACGAGGCTCGGCTCAGGGGTTCGTGCAGCTGACCGTGTCGACGATCGCGCCCGCGCCGTGGGTCGCGAGGATGTCGTTGTCCTCGTAGCTGATCGGGAAGGACAGCGGCGAGCCGAGCCTCGAGGTGAGGTCGGCCGTGAACACCGCGCCGTAGTTCCCGTTGGAGCAGGGGAAGCCGTGCGTCGGCAGCGCCGTGGCCGTGGTGAAGCTCGTCGCGGTCGACAGGGGGTTGTCCATCTTCAGCTGGCAGAAGATGTCTGCGTCCTGCTGCTGGCAGCCGCTGGTCGGGTCGTCCCAGGTGCAGGTGCCGTTGCAGTACAGCTGGGGCACTGCGCTGAAGTCGTAGCGGCAGGTGCCCACGTCGACGCTCAGGTTGCTGAACTGGCTGACCGGCGGGTCGACCTCCTCGCCGGGGTCGAGCAGGCCGTCGCCGCAGGCCGTGACGCAGTCCGCGCCCGAGCAGTCCTGGTCGATGCCGTCGTTGCAGGTGTCGAAGGCGCTGGGGTTGATCGCGGGGTCGCTGTCGTCGCAGTCGCCGTCGCACTCGGTGATGCCGTCGCCGTCCCCATCGACGTTCGAGCAGATGTCGCAGACCGGATCGAGCACGATCTGACCGGAGCTGTGGTTGGCGAGGATGCTCGCGTCCTGGAAGGCGGGCACGGGCGTCGTCGTGGCGCGCGCGGCGACCTCGGGGAAGGGCGTGCCGAAGCCCTCGCAGGCGAAGCCGCCGAAGGACTGGGCGGTGGTCGCGGTCCAGCTGGTGGCGATCGCGTCGAGGTCGTCGAGCTTGTACTTGCAGAGGATGTCGGCGTCGGCCTGCTGGCAGCCGTTGAGGGCGTCGTAGGTGCAGGTGCCGTTGCAGTACAGCTGCCTGACCGGGCTGAGGTCGAAGCGGCAGGTGGTCGGGTTGACGGTCAGGGTGCTGAAGGGGCTGACCGGCGGATCGATCTCCTCACCGGGGTCGAGGATGCCGTCGCCGCAGAAGGAGCCGGGCGAGCAGACGGGGTCGAGGATGATCTGGCCGGCGTTGTGGTCGGCGAGGATGCTCGCGTCCTGGAAGGTGATGTCGAAGGGCAGCGTCGCGCCGACGCGGTCCTCGACGGGACCCGAGAAGACCGAGCCGTAGCCGCCGTTGGAGCAGGGGAAGCCCTCGTAGGCTTGCGCCGTGGCGGAGGTCCAGCTGTCGGCCACCGCGGTGGGGCTGTCCATCTTGAGCTGGCAGAAGACGTCGGCGTCGCTCTGGTCGCAGCCGCTGGCGCCGTCCCAGGTGCAGGTGCCGTTGCAGTAGAGCTGGCGCACCGGGCTGAAGTCGTAGCGGCAGGTCGAGGGGTCCACGTTCAGCGTCGCGAACTCGGAGACCGGCGGGTCGACCTCCTCGCCCGGATCGAGCACGCCGTTGCCGCAGCCCGTGGGGCAGCTCAGGTCCGAGCCGGTGCAGTCCTGGTCGATGCCGTCGCCGCAGACCTCGGCGTTGCCGGGGAAGCGGCCGCCGTTCGCGTCGTCGCAGTCGCCGTCGCAGACCGTGACGCCGTCGCCGTCGCCGTCGATCTCGTCCGCGCTGGGCAGGCCGTCGCAGTCGTTGTCCTGGCCGTCGCAGATCTCGGGGTTGCCCGGGAAGTTGGCGGGGTCGCCGTCGTCGCAGTCGCTGCCGCCGCACTCGCTGAGGCCGTCGCCGTCGTCGTCGGTCTCGTCCGTGGGCACGACGTTGTCGCAGTCGTTGTCGATGCCGTCGCAGATCTCGGGGTTGCCGGGGAAGCGGCTGGGGTCCGCGTCGTCGCAGTCGCCGGCGCATCCGGTCACGCCGTCGAGGTCGCTGTCGACCTCGTTGGGCGCCACCGCGCCGTCGCAGTCGTTGTCCTGGCCGTCGCAGATCTCGGTGTTGCCCGGGTAGTTGTTGGGGTCCGAGTCGTCGCAGTCGTCGTCCGCGCAGGAGCCGTCGCCGTCGAGGTCGATGCAGCCGCAGCTCAGGTCCAGCGTGAAGGAGGTGTTCGCCCCGTTCCGCCCGTCCACGACGATGAAGTAGTCGGTGCCGCCCACCAGGATCAGGGTCAGCGTGTCGTCGTTCAGGGACGTGCCGACCGAGGCGTCGATGCAGGCGGTGGAGTCGCAGTCGTCGAGCACCAGGATGTCGGCGTTCGCGTTCATGCTCGACAGGTTCAGCGTGTAGCTGTCGGTCGTCAGCGGGCTGAAGTGGAAGACGATCTCGTCGCCCGAGTAGTCGTTGGCGCTGCAGCTGTAGCTGTCCCAGTCGTTCTGGCTGTCGGTGCCGTCCGTCGCCTCGGCCAGCGAGCGCGGGCCGGCGCAGGCGAGGTCCTCGTCGGCGTCGCACTCCGGGGTTGCGTCGTCGTCGTCCGCGGTCGCGTCGTCGTCGTCTGCCGTCGCGTCGTCGTCGTCCGCGGTCGCGTCGTCGTCGTCCGCGGTCGCGTCGTCGTCGTCCGCGGTCGCGTCGTCGTCGTCCGCCGTCGCGT
>JAJDAI010000272.1 GCA_029261955.1 Deltaproteobacteria bacterium
GTCTCGCCCCTGCACACGCGGCTGGCGGCGCTGACGGAGCAGCTGGCGGCCATCCAGGAGGAGCTGCACGCGATGCACCAGGAGCAGGAGAAGCGCGGTGGGTGACTCCCGGCGAATCCTGGAGACCAGCCTGCGCGTGGCGGTGCTTGGGGCGACGGATCGACACCACAAGGCCGGCTTCTACGTGGCGGAGTACCTGAGCAAGCAGGGCTACGAGGTGCTGCCGGTGAGCCCGCGCCTGGCTGGCTCGGAGCTGTTCGGTCGAAGGGTGGTGGCGGGGCTGGCGGAGCTGGAGGACATCGACCTGGTGGACGTCTTCCGGCGACCAGAGAACCTGCCGGGGCACCTGGACGAGCTGCTGGAGCTGAAGCCGCGTGCGGTGTGGTTCCAGCTCGGGATCCGGCACGAGGGGGTGGCTGCGGCCTTGCGGGACGCGGGGATCGCCGTCGTGCAGGATCGGTGCACGCTGGCGGATCACCGGGCTTGGGGCCTGGGGGCTCCGGCTCGCTAGGGTCGGGAACGTCGGGACCGACTCAGCACCCGCCGCCCTTCTTCACCGCACGCTTCACCGCCTTCGGCTTCGGCGGCGGCGCGCGCTGGACTTCGGCGCCCGTGAAGTGGCCGTGCAAGGCGGCCGCTCGCTCGTAGCGCGCGCGGGTGTCCGCGCTGGCGCGGGTGGGCAGGGTCGGCGGGCTCAGCACGTCGGCCTGGAAGCTGTCCCAGCCACCGTCCAGCATCGCGACCGTGCCCTCGAAGGCGAGCGCCGAGTCCGGCGCCGAGTTCATGCTGCCCTGCCCGTAGAGCACCAGGGTGCGCGTCGGCGGCAGGGTGGCGAGGAAGGCGGCGTCGCCGTCTTCGGGCAGGCAGATGGCGCCGGGGATGCGCTCCTTCGCGCAGGCCTCCGCCGAGCGCAGGTCGACGATCCACTGGTCCGCCGGGTGCTCGATGAGGTCCTCGGCCAGGTCCATGGAGTCCAGGGACACGAGCCGCGCCTCGATGTCGGGCGGCGAGGCCTCGCCCCCGAGGGGCAGCAGGGCCAGGGCTGCCACGGCCGCGAAGCTCGCGAAGACCACGTTCCGGGTGCGCCCGCCGTGCAGCGTGCTCGGCGGCGGCTCGACGCCGTCCTTGCGGGCCAGGAAGCGCTCCAGCGCCTCGGCGCCCAGGAAGGCACCGATGGCCATCACCACCACGCCCGCGGCGACGATGGGCTGCGACAAGCCGAAGAACTCCGGCAGGGTGACCACGCCCATGGAGCCGGCGTTGTAGAGCCCCTCCATCCAGGGCCAGACCACGCCGAAGCCGATGGCGCCGAGCATCATCCCGCCCAGCGAGTACGCCCCGTCCACGTTGCCCGAGCCGGTCGCCACCAGCGCCGTGCCGGGGCAGTAGCCCGCGGTCACGAAGCCGACACCGAGCAGCAGGCCGCCGACCACCGCCGCGCCCAGCCAGGTGCCGGGGATCGTCAGCGCGCCGAGCTCGACCAGGCCCATGCCGCTGAGCAGCGTCAGGCCCACCGCCGTCGTGACGATGGCCGAGAACATGACCTTGAGGACCCGGTTGTCGCGGCCGTAGAACTGCGAGGCCAGGACCGAAGCGCGCCCGAAGCCGGCCCGCTCGAGCACGAAGCCGAAGCCGAGCCCGATCACGGTGGCCAGGGCCATGGCCGTCGAGTATCCGAATGCGTCGTTTGCATAGAGTGGAGCGCTCATCGCCACTGCCTCCTCACGAGGGGTGCGGTCAAGTAGCCGCCGGCGAAGACCGACAGCATGAAGATCCAGGAACCGAGCGCGAGCACCGCGCCGCCGGTCAGGGCCTGGCCCGAGGTGCAGCCGCGCCCGAGGCGGGCCGCGAAGCCCATGATCACGCCGCCGACGATCGCCAGGGCGATGCGCTTGCCGCGAGAGATGTTGGGTCCCTTGCTCACGGCGCCGCGGCGCATGCGGCCCGCGGTGTAGGCGCCCAGCACGCCGCCGAGCAGCACGCCGACGACCTCGAAGACCATCCAGTCCATCAAGACCGAGCCGCCCTCGGTGAAGTAGGCGCCGATGTAGCCGTTGGCTTCGGTCCAGGCCGGGGCGAGCAGGTGCAGCGCGCCGTAGGCGAGGCGGGTCGGGCCCGAGGAGGAGCCCAGGCCGAAGCCCATGACCAGGTAGGTGCCCAGGAGCAGCGCGCCGAGGGCGACGCCAGCCAGGTAGGGGTTCCAGAAGGGACGTTCGGCGGACAGGCTCACGGGCTGTGGGGTGGTCATGGCAGCATCCCGAGGCCGCTCTCCTGACCAGCCGCGACCAGCACCCAGCGAAGGGCGAGGCCACCGACCAGCACGAGCGCGGGGGCGTAGAGGGTGGGGTTGAGGCGGCGGCTGAGCTCCAGGCCGTTGAGCATCAGCGGAACCGCGAGGCCTCCGACGACGACCAGGGACCAGAAGATCGGGGTCCAGGAGCCGCCGAGCAGGCTGTGCACGGCCGCCGCCGAGACAGCGCCGCCACCGGAGAGATCGAGCACCAGCAGGGCAAGCAGGACCAACTCGATTCCGATGGCGGCGGTGTCCCAGCGGGCCAGGGTGTGGTGCTCGCTGCCCTTGAGGGGCATGAGCATCAGCAGCGCGGCGCCGGTGGAGATCCCGGAGACGAGGAAGAGCGGCCCGAGCAGCGCGGAGTTCCACATGGGGCGCGCCACGAGGGTCCCGAGCAGCAGGCCGGTGTACATGCCCAGGCCCACACCGCTGACGGCGGTCAGCACGAGGATCTGGCGGCGGCCGCGGTCGGCCAACACGAGCAGCTTGCGCAGCACCAGACCGAGGCGGTTGGGGAGCCGGACCAGCAGGTCGAGGCGGGTCGAGGGTTCCAGCGACCCCAGGCCCAGCATCAACAGCGCCGGGTAGACCAGCAGCAGCAGCCAGGAGCCCCAGGACATGGGCGAGGTCGGCACGAAGGCCAGGTAGAAGCGGAAGACATTGAACTTGTTCTCGAGGTCGAGGAACAGCGCGCCCATGCCCAGCGAGATGAGGGCGATCGCCGCGAACGGCGCCAGGCGGGTCGAGGCGGACTTCGGCTTGCCGCCGCGCCACTCGAGCAGCGGCAGCAGCACCATCACGCCGGCGACGATGCCGCCCAGGAAGAGGTAGACGGGGATCTCCCAGCCCCAGATGTGCAGCACGGGGTCGATGCCGTGGTTGGCGCGGGTGCTGACGACTTCGATGATCGCGGGGTCCATGCTGTGCTCCTCAGGCCAGGAAGAAGACGTTGGGCAGCGTGCCCGCGTCGGGGTGCTCGACCGTCCACTCACGGCGGCTCAGCAGCTGGCTGATCTCCGAGTTCGGATCGTCGATGTCGCCGAAGGTCAGGCTGCGCGTGGGGCAGACGTCCACGCAGGCCGGCAGCTGGCCCTGCTCCACGAGGTGCAGGCAGAAGGTGCACTTGTCGACGTGACCTTCCTCGGTGACGTAGCGGGCGTCGTAGGGGCAGGACGCGATGCAGGCCTTGCAGCCGGTGCACTTGCTGGCGGTGACGCCGACGATGCCGCCCACGCCCACGAAGCTCGCCCCCGTGGGGCAGGCGGTGACGCAGGGCGCGTCGTCGCACTGGTTGCAGCGCACGGAGCGGATCTGCTGGGTGAGGTGGGGGAACTCGCCGCGGACCTCGTGCTCGATCCAGCTGCGGCAGGCGCCGTCCGGCAGGGCGTTCTCGGCCTTGCAGACCAGGACGCAGGCGCTGCAGCCCACGCACTTGCGGGTGTCCATGGCCATGGCGTAGCGGGTGGTCATGCCCGGCTCCCTTCGATGCGAACGAAGTTGACGTTGAGGCCGGTGCCGCCCATGGACGGGTCGGTCTTCGTGCGGGTGATGAGGGCGGTGTCGTCGGCGCCGCGGCCGCGGGCGAAGCTGAGGCGCTTGTCCTTGTGGCCGAAGCCGTGCACCACGTAGACGCAGTCCGGGCGGATGCGTTGGGTGGCCTTGAGCTTGATGGGGCCCTCGCGCACGCCGTCTTCGTTGACCAGCATCACCGGCTCGCCGTGCTCCAGG
>JAJDAI010000273.1 GCA_029261955.1 Deltaproteobacteria bacterium
GTCCTTGGCGGCGGTGCGCGTGGACGAGGTCGCGCGGACGGGCTCCACTTCGCGCGGCCCCGCCTCGTCGACCTGTCGGCGCGAGGCCACGGTGACGGGCTTCTCGACCGGGGCGCGCTCCAGCTCGGCGAGCTCGACGGACTCCTGCGGGGGGGCGCTCGCGACCGCCGAGGAGGCGGAGCCAGCAGCCTCCACGGCCTCGCCCTCCACCTCGACCTCGCCCTCCACCTCGGCCTCGCCGGGCAGCTCCTCAAGCTCGTCGACCTCCCCCTCTGCGAGCTCGCCGAGCGGCGGGCCCGGGGCGGGCGGGGGCGGCTTCGTCGTGCTCCGCGCCGCGAGGGGCTTGCGCTCCCCATCGGCCGCGCTGAGCGCGTCCGCATCGTGCACCGTGGCCTCGACCACCTGCTTCTCGGGCAGCGTGCGGAAGACCAGCCAGGCCAGGATGAAGATCAGCAGCACCAGCAGCACGCCGAGGATCGCGGACAGCAGGGGGCTCGACATGACCTCCATGCCGCGCGGCCTGCGGCGCGGCAGGGTGTCGGACAGGCCCCCCGGCGGCAGCGGCCCTCCGGGGATGACGGGCGGCGCGGTGATGGAGGGCGACGAGACCGAGGGAGACGAGCTCGCCCCCACGTCCGGTGCCATGGGCGCCCCGGTGAACGGCAAGGTGCGCTCGCTCCAGGCGACCGGCTGGGACGACGAGGGGCCGAGCGCCGCCATGGGGCCCGGGCTCGCCGACGCGGCCTCTGCGGCCGAGAGCGACGCAGCGGAGACCGCGGACGCGCGGCTGCCCAAGGGCAGGGTGCTCTCGGGGTCGGGGCCCTCGTCCGGGGCGTCGAAGGCCTCGCGCAGGGAGACCCCCGCCGGATCCGAAACCGCGTCCAGACCCGTCCAGGTGCCGTTGGGGTCGAATTCCCGCGGCGCGGAGTCGGCGCTGGCCGCGCTGACCTGGACTCCGAGGCTGGCCGAGCCACTCCAGGACGGCACGTTCGGGGTGCCGCTGGGGTTCTCCTCGAACCAGGTCAGCTCGCTGCCGACGAAGTCCGAGAGGGCTGGCGGGATCGGCACCTTCGCGCGCACAGCGCGCAGCGCGCGAGCGGCAACCGAGGCGTTCTCGAAGCGGTCCGCGGGGTCCTTGCTCAGCATGCGCTGGAGCAGCGGGACGAGCTCGTCGTCCTCGTCGAGGCGGGACAGGCCGTCGCTGACGTCCCCCGCCACCACGCGGGAGAGGATCCCCGACGCGCGGGTGTCACCCCAGGCCGGATCCCCGGTCAGCATCTCGAGCAGGATGAGCGCTGCCGCGAACTGATCGGCCGCGGGCGAGGCCTCCTGACCGGCCGCCTGCTCGGGCGACATGTACGCGATCGTCCCGCGCAGCTCCCCGATCTCCGTGCCCGACGGCGCGTCGTCGGGGCGGGCCACGCCGAAGTCCATGAGCTTCAGGCCGCCGCCGGGGGTCAGCATGATGTTCCCGGGCTTCACGTCGCGGTGCACGAAGCTGCTGTCGCGGCCCTCGGGATCCCGGAGCGTGTGCACGTAGTGCAGCGCATCCAGGGTGTCGGCCGCGGCCTCCATCGCGACTTCGCGCGGAAGCCCCTCCCCCGTGCCGCGCCGCCGGCCCAGGACGTCGCGCAGCGTGACGCCTTCGACGTAGTCCATGACGAGGACGTACTCGCCGTCCAGCCGCAGGACCTCGTGAATGCGCACGAGGCTCGGGTGGTTGACCAGCCCGCCGAGGCGGGCCTCGCGCAGCAGGTAGCGCTCGAACTCCACGTCGCCCTGGCGCTCCAGGTGCAGCCGCTTGAGCGCGTAGTAGGTGCGGAAGCCTTCAGCCCCCCGGCGCCGAGCCAGGTAGACCTTGCCGTAGGCGCCCTCGCCGATGCGGCGCAGGACCTCGTAGCCCCCGATGTTCATCGGAGGATCTCCGTGGACTCGGTTTCCTTGGGCTTCTTCTTGGGGGTCGACCCACGCTCCAGGGGCGCCCCCGGCAGACGCCAGGGCCCCGGGAGGATGAGGCGGAGCTTCGCGCGCTGCCCCTCACCGATCGCGAGCGTGATGCCGCCGCCGATGGCCAGCCCGCCACCGACCGCAGCGAGCGCGAAGCCCGCCTGACGCTTGGCGAGGTCGGG
Organism: Deltaproteobacteria bacterium; assembly: GCA_029261955.1. Taxonomy (GTDB): domain Bacteria; phylum Myxococcota_A; class UBA796; order UBA9615; family UBA9615; genus CALCXL01. The sequence continues at coordinate 2,130 of JAJDAI010000273.1, forward strand.
TGCGGACACGCGGCCGTAGATGTCCTGCGCCTGGGCGTCGAAGCCCCCGGCGAAGCCTGCGATGGCCACGGCGAGCCCGCCCACGAGCAGGCCGGCCCCGAGGTTCCGCGCCATCGTGGCCTGATCCCAGCGCTGGCCCGCCGTGGGCTTGCCCAGGTCCAGGCCGATGTCGTCCAGGATCTTCACGGCCAGCACGTGGTCGCCGGGCTCCAGCGAGCCGTGCATCGAGTAGATCAGCAGCGCCTCGGCCCGGGCCGGATCGCCGTCGGCCTGAAGCAGACGCGCGCGCTCGAAGGAGATGCGTCGGAGATCGGGGTCCAGCCGCTGGGCCTCGTCGAGGAAGCGCTCCGCCTGGGTGAGCAGCCGCTCGGCTTCGGCCTGGGAGCCGCCCCGTTGCTGCTGGCGCGCGGCGTCGATGGTGTCCGACGCCTCGTAGACGAGATCAAGCGCGCGCCCCTCGTCCGCTGCCTGGCTCAGGGCCGGCAGCAGGAGGATCGCGAACATCAAGCCGAGTCGGAAACCCCGGCGCACCCTGCGCTCCCTGGCGAGCCCCACTGGGCCTCCTGTCTCACGGGTCGAATCGCCCCCGAAGACGGGCGCGGGCGAAGACGGCGCATCGTATCACGCAGCGACTCCAGCACCGCGGGCGCCTGCGGGCCCGTGGCTGGCTATGTCCGGCTCGCCGTGGCTAGAGTGCCGGCCGAGGAGACGGCATGACCGAACGACCACTCAGCCTGGCGGGAAACCCCCACCTGGCGGCGCTCAACGACGACGAAGCTCGCACCCTGCTGGCCAAGG
>JAJDAI010000274.1 GCA_029261955.1 Deltaproteobacteria bacterium
TGGAGGTCATGCGCGACATGGACGGCAACCTGCACATCCTGGAGCTCAACCCCCGGTTCCCCGCCTGGTGCGACCTGTGCTTTGGCGCCGGCCAGAACCAGCCGCTCGCGGTGGTGCGCTGGGCCCTGGGTGAGCCCCAAGAGCCCCTCACCGACTACGAACCCGGCATCGCCTTCCTCCGCGCCAGCGTGGACCAGATCCTCCCCATCACCGCGCTCGAGGCCCTCTCGACGCTCGGTGAGTTCGACGCCAACAAGCAGCCCGCCCCCCGACTGGAGATCCGACGATGAGCGCCATGCCCAGCTACGAGCGCCCGTCCATCCAGCGCCACCGCGCTGGCCTGATGAACAAGATGAGCGCCGCCGCTGCCTACAGGACCGAGAACCGCGTCGAGGGCGTGCCCGTCGAGGAGCTGGTCGAGGCCTACGGCTCCCCCGTCTTCCTCTACGGCCAGAAGACCCTCGAGGAAAAGACCCGTGAGCTGCACGACGCCCTGGCCCTGCGTTGGCCCCGCGTCCAGCTCGCCTGGTCCTACAAGACCTGCTACCTCGACGCCGTCTGCCGCGTCTTCCACGCCGAAGGCGCCTGGGCCGAGGTCGTCTCGGGCATGGAGTACGCCAAGGCGCGCCGCAACGGCGTCCCCCGCGACCGCATCGTCTTCAACGGGCCGCACAAGAGCGAAGCGGAGCTGCGCGAGGCCTTCGAGGGTGGCTCGATCCTCAACATCGACCACTTCGATGAGCTGGCCCTGGCCGAGAAGGTCGCCAAGACGCTGCCGCACCGCCCCAAGGTCGGGCTCCGGCTGAACCTGCAGGCCGGCGCTTCCCCCCGCTGGGGCCGCTTCGGCTTCGCGCTGGAGACCGGGCAGGCCTGGGACGCCGTGCGGCGCCTGGTCGGCGGCGGCGAGCTGGACCTCGTCGGGCTGCACTGCCACGTGGGCACCTTCGTGCTCGACCTGAACTCCTACCGGGAGGCGGCGGCGAAGGTCGCTGGCCTGGCGAATCGGCTGCGGGACGAGCTGAACATCAACGTCGAGTACCTCGACCTGGGCGGTGGCTTCGCTTCTTCCGCCCGGCTGAAGTCCCAGTACCTGCCCTCGGAGCAGACGACGCCCTCGCTGACGCAGTACGCCGAGGCCATCACCGACGGCCTCTCGGCCCTGAACGTGGCGGACGAGGACGCCCCACTGCTCATCCTCGAGACAGGCCGGGCCCTGGTGGATGACGCGGGCACGCTCATCGCCACCGTGCTCGCCAGCAAGCGCCTGCCGGACGGGCGCCGCGCGCTGGTCCTGGACGCCGGGGTGAACGTGCTCTTCACCTCCTGGTGGTACCGGCACAACATCGTGCCCTGCGAGGAGCCCCGGGGCGTGCCCGAGCCCACGGTCCTGTACGGTCCGCTCTGCATGAACATCGACGTGGTCTGCGAGAACCTCATGCTCCCGCCGCTCGAAGTCGGCTCGCGGGTGCTCATCAAGCCGGTGGGTGCCTACAACGTCACGCAATCGATGCAGTTCATCCAGCTGAGGCCCGCCGTGGCGATGATCAACCGGGCCGGCGACCACGCGGTCATCCGCCGCGCTGAGACCCTGGACGACCTCGTGATCGGTGAGACCGTGCCGTCCTGGCTGTCCGAATGAGCCGAAGCGGCCCCCCCGCGGTCTCCTCGGTGGCGTCGGAGTCCCAGGCGGACTCCCGCGCCACCGAGGGCATCGGCGCCCACATCCCGGCGCCCGTGCTCCAGGGGATCGACGCGATCCTCGCCAGCTACAGCCAGGTCCTGTTCAGCCGCAGCAAGGTGGTGGGCCTGATCCTGATGGCGGCGAGCTTCGTGGTCCCGAGCGTGGGCCTCGTCGGCCTGCTGGGGGTGGCGCTGGCCTCCTCGGTGGCCGTCGTCGCGGGCCTCGACCGGGAGGCGGTCCGCACCGGCGTGCTCGGATACAACGCGCTGCTGGTCTTCCTGCTGGTGGGCGCCGCGCTGGAGCCCTCGCCCGCCTTCTGGGCCCTGGCCGTCGTGCTGGCCGGCCTGGTCGTGCTCGTGCACGTCGCGGTCGGAAGCGCGCTGCACTGGCACCTGCGCCTGCCGCCCCTGTCGCTGCCCTTTGTCTTGACCTCCTGGGTGGCCCTGGCCTCGGTGCCCTACATCCGCGGCATGGCGTACCGGGAGCGCCTGCCCGCGCTGGACCTGCCGGCCTTCCCCGGCCCCGAGATCATCGACACGCTGTTCCGCAGCCTGGGCGCCATCTTCCTGCAGCCGCACTGGGCGGCCGGGGCGCTGGTCTTCGCCGCGATCCTCATCTTCTCGCGCATCGCGGCGCTGCACGCCCTGCTCGGCTTCGGCGTGGCCGTCTTCGCGGACGCCTGGATCTTCAGCTTCCCGCCCGACTTCGTGCACCTGTACGTGGGCTTCAACTTCATCGTCACGGCCATCGCCCTGGGCGGCATCTACTACGTGCCCGGCCCGGCCAGCATGGCGCTCGCGGCCTTCGGCTCGCTGGCCAGCGGCATGCTCAGCGTGGCCCTGGTGCACGTGCTCCAGCCCTTTGGCCTGCCGGTCCTCAGCCTCCCGCTGGTCCTGACGCTCTTCGTCGTGCTCTACGCCCTCGGCCAACGCGGCCCTGAGGCGCTGCCCCGGCCCGTGGACTTCGTGTCCGGCTCGCCGGAGGAGAACCTCAACTACTTCCGCACCCGCGTCGCCCGCTTCCGCTCGGCCCTGCCCGTGCGCTTCCAGCTGCCCTTCCGCGGCACCTGGGTCTGCACGCAGGGCAACGACGGCGAGCACACGCACCAGGGAGCGTGGCGCCACGGGCTCGACTTCGAGGTCGCGGACCGGGAGGGGAACCGGCACAGCGCGGACGGGAAGGGCCTCACAGACTGGCTCTGCTACCGCCTGCCGGTGACCGCCGCGGCGCCCGGCACGGTCATTCGGATCGTGGACGGTCTCGAAGACACCGCCGTCGACGAGGTCGACACGGAGAACAACTGGGGGAACCTGGTCATCCTGCAGCACGCGCCGGGGCTCTACTCGATGGTCGCGCACCTCTCGCCCGGCACGATCGAGGTCGCGGAGGGGGACTTCGTGACCGCGGGGGAGAAGCTCGGCAAGGTCGGCAGCTCGGGCCGCTCGCCGGTGCCGCACCTGCACTTCCAGCTCCAGGCCACGCCCGACGTCGGCGACCCGACCATCGCGGTCGAGTTCCAGGGCACCGTCCTGGACAACGGCGCGGCGATGCTGAAGGCCCGCCACCTGCCGGTCACGGCCCAGCGCGTGCGCAACATCGCCCGCCAGAAGGCGCTGGCGATGGCCCTGGCCTTCCCGCCCGGCCAGCACGTCCAGGTGCGCGTGACGACGGACTCCGGAACCCGCACCGAGGAGCTGATCTCCGACATCGACCCGCTGGGCAACCGCAGCCTGGTCTCCCCCTCGCGCGACGCGCGGCTCTGGTTCGAGAACCGGGGCGACACCTTCGTCGTCTACGACCACGCGGGGCCCCGGGACGGCGCGCTCTTCGCGCTCTACGCCGCCCTGGCGCGCATGCCGCTGGAGGACGCCGCCGAGCTGCGCTGGGAGGACAAGCTGAACCCCCGCCGCCTGGGCACGCAGCCCCTGGCCTGGCTCCGGGACGCCGCCGCCGCCCTGATCCCGCCGGGCGAGCAGGGGATCGCCTACATCGGCCGCCGCCAGGAGGACCGCTACGTCGTCGAGGGCACCAGCCCCGGCAGCACCGGGCAGCGTCCCGTGCGCACCGAGGCCGTCCTGCGCCTGGGCCAGGGCCTGGTCTCCGCGCGGGTCGAGGTGGGCAGCAAGACCGTGTTCGTCGAGGTCGTCGATTGAAGTTCCTCTTCCTCCTGCTGCTGCCTTCGCTCGCGATGGCCGCGCCCATCGAACCGCTCCAGCGGGCCTTCGAGGCCTTCCCGGACGACTACGCGACGGCCGTCGCGCTGGCGAAGGGGGCCTACGCCGAGGGTCGGTTCGAGCTCAGCCTCGAGGCCTGGGACGCGGCTCGGGACATCTCGGACGGCAACCTGGAGACCCGGCTCGGTCGCGTGATGACGCTGCTGGCCCTGGATCGGGTGGCGGAGGCGCGGCTGGAGTCCGCGGCTGCGGTCGCGTCCACCCACGACGACAGCGCCTGGCTGACCCACGCCTGGGCGATGCGTCAGGCGATGGGATTCGAGGCGCCGGTCTACTCCCTGCTCGGCGCGGAGTCGGCCTACGGCAGGGCGATCGATGCCCCGGACGCTGCCTGCGGGCGGGCCTTCACCCGCGTCGAGCTCGGCGACTCCCTCGGCTCCCGGGCGACCTTCGTGCGCCTGCTGGAGGCCAACCCCTCGGACGCCTGCGCCCTGGCCGGGGCGTCCCGGCCCACGATCCGCTTCGGCGGCGGGGTGGCGGGCTCGGCGACCCTCTACCAGGACCACCCCAGCAACGTGGCCGGTGGCGCGCTGGAGCTGCACGGCTGGATCGACGTCGCGGACTTCGCCTTCTTCGGCGTGTCGGGCCGGTACCTGGGCATCGCCTCGGAGGACACCAGCGCCGAGCCCTACGAGCAAGGCGAACTCTGGCTCCGCGCCGGCCTCCGGCACCGCGGGATCGGCGGGCAGCTGCTCGTCGCGGTCGTGGACCGCAACACGACGGACGTGGCCGCCCCCGTGATCGCGGGGCAGGTCTGGGCGAGCTTCGGGCCGACGGTCCGCCTGGAGGGCTCCTGGTCGGAGTGGACGGACGGCGAGGCCGCGATGTTCGGGGTCGGGATCCGGGTGCCGGTGCTGTCCTTCCTGTCCTTCGACGCGGCCTTGAACCTCTCCTCCATCAGCACGGACGACGCCGTGAACCCCTCGGGCTCGGGGGCCGTGATCTTCGACTGGGACCGGTTCAGCCTGAAGGTGGGAGGCCGCGGGGGCACCGAGGTCCGCCCCGTGCGCTTCGACGAGGCCTCGGTCTGGAACACGACCGAGTACCTCGGGGCCAGCGCCTTCCTGGACGGGACCCTCAAACTCAACGACCACTTCGGCCTGACCTTCGGGTACGAAGTCGCGCGCCTGGAGCCGAGTGACGGCTCCGATGCCCGCCACACTCACGTGCTGACCTTCGGTGTGACGGCCGAAGGGCTTCGGGAGCTGACGCCATGATCCGCCTCTGCCTGCTCTTGCTGCTGCTGCCTGCTGCCGCCTCTGCCGCTTCGCCGACGGAGCTCTACCAGCAGTCCTTCACGCTGGAATCCAGCGGCGCCTACGCCCAGGCCCTGACCCGGATGGACGAGCTCCAGGCTTCGGGCGAGGAGGACTACCTGCTGCACCTGCGGCGCGGCTGGCTGCTCTACCTGAACGGCCGCTACGCCGACTCCGTGGAGGCCTACCGGACCGCGGTCCGCAAGGTCCCGACCTCGGCCGAGGCCCGCGCCGGCCTGACCCTGCCGCTCATGGCGCTCAAGCGCTGGGGCGACGCCGAGGCCACCTGCCGCGACCTGCTGAAGGTCGCGCCGGGCAACTACCTGGGGCTCTCCCGCCTGGGCTGGGTCCTGTTCAACGCAGGGCGCTACGGCGACGCCGAAGCTGCGTACCGGGCGGTGCTGGAGCAGTATCCTTCCGACAACGACCTGCGGGCCGGCTTGGGTTGGTCGCTGCTGCGGCAGGGTGAGAGCAAGGACGCGAAGCGCGAGTTCGACCACGTCCTGAGGACCGTGCCGGGGCATGTCTCGGCCGGGCAGGGCATCGCGGCGTTGGAGTAGGCACATGGCGAAGTTGATGTTGGTGGAGGACGACGAGCGGCTCGCGTCGCTGGTCAGTGAGTACCTCACCCAGAACGGCCACGAGGTCTCCATCGAGGGCCGCGGGGACCGCGCGGTGGACCGGATCCTGGCCGAGCGGCCGGACCTGGTGGTGCTGGACGTGATGCTGCCGGGCGAGGACGGGCTGTCGATCTGCCGCCGGGTCCGTCCGCGCTTCCCGAACCCGATCCTCATGCTCACCGCCCGCGGCGAGGAGCTCGATCAGCTCCTGGGCCTCGAGCTCGGCGCGGACGACTACGTGGCCAAGCCCGTCTCCCCGCGCCTGCTGCTCGCGCGCATCAAGGCGCTGCTGCGCCGCGGCGCGATGACGGAGTCGGACCGGGTGATCATCGGCTCGCTCGTCGTCGACCGGGCGGCCCGCGAGGCCCGGGTGGCGGACGTGCTGGTCGACCTCACCTCCGCCGAGTTCGACCTGCTCTGGGCCCTGTCCCAGAAGCCCGGCCACCCCTTCACCCGTGAGGCCCTGCTGCTGGACCTGCGCGGCATCGAGTGGGACGGCATCGACCGCTCCATGGACGTGCGCGTCTCCCAGCTCCGCCGCAAGCTCGCGTCCTTCGAGGGCCACGCCGGGCGCATCAAGACCGTGCGCGGGGTGGGCTACCAGCTGGTGCCTGACTCGCCGTGAGGCGCCTCTTCCTCCGCCTCTACGCCGTCGTGGGGGTGGTCCTCCTGGCGAGCGTGGCGGTCGTGGCCCTGCTGCTGCCGAAGGAGCGCACGGTCACGATCGACCGGCAGATCCAGGGCATGGCCGGCATCGCCCCGTCGGAGGTGGCCGCCCGCTTCGCTGGAGCCGACCGCCAGGCGGCCGCGGGCGAGCTCACCGAGCAGCTCGGCCTGACCGTCTCCGTGCTGCCCGAAGAGGCGGTCATCGGCGCGGTCGGCGCCTTCGCCCGGCGGAACCTCGGTGAGGGCAAGTCGGTGGTGCAGCTGCACGACGCCGGCCCGGCGATCTACGTGCCGCTGTCCGGCCAGTCCTTCGTCGCGGTCCTGCGCCCCGGGCCTCCCCCTCCGCCCTGGCGCGGTCCACGCGGGGTGGTGCTGGCGGTGGTGGTGCTGTTCTCCCTGGGCGGCGCGGTCTTCCTGCTGATCCGCCCCGTCGAGCGCCAGCTGGAAGCGGTCAGCACAGCGGCTCAGCGGATCCGCCTCGGGGAGCTCGACGCACGCGCCGCGGTCCTGCGCGACGACGCCTCGGGGCAGCTCGCGACCAGCTTCAACGAGATGGCGGAGCGCGTTCAGACCATCCTCGACACCCGCAAGACGCTGCTGCACGGCGTGTCCCACGAGCTGCGGACGCCGCTGGCCCGTCTGCGCTTCGCGGTCGAGCTGCTCACGGTCGGTGAGGGCCAGGAGAAGCGCGTCGACGAGATCCTCGGGGACGTCACCGAGCTCGAGGAGCTGGTGTCCGAGCTGATGCGCTACAGCCAGCTCGAAGGCGACGGCGAGCTGACGACCGAGTCCGTCAAGCTCGACGACCTGGTCGGGGCCCTGGTGGAAGAGGCGCGCCGGCTGCGGGCCGACGTCGTGGTCGAGGCCGACCTGAGCGCCGTGCCGCCCGTCGACATCGATCTGCGGCTCGTGCAGCGCGCCATCAACAACCTCATCAACAACGCTGTGCGCTACGCCGAGGGCCGGGTGCACGTGCGCTGCGAGCTGCTGCCGGGCGCCATCGCGGTGCACGTGGACGACGACGGACCCGGCGTGCCCGAGGCCGACCGCAACCGGATCTTCGAGCCCTTCGTGCGCGGCGACGCGGCGCGAACCCGCGACAAGGGCGGCATCGGCCTGGGCCTGGCCCTGGCCCGCAAGGGCGCCCGCGCGAGCGGCGGCGACATCACGGTGCAGGACTCGCCCCTGGGTGGCGCGCGCTTCAGCTTCGAGCTCGAGCTGCCCGAGCAGGAGTCGATGACCACGCTCCAGAAGCTGACGGGGCGGCTGGCTGGGAAGCGAAAGCTCGACGGCACGGGCTGACGAGGGAGAGCCCGGTTGAGCAGAGTCCGCCTCGGCTAGCCTGGGCCCATGAGGCTCCTGCTCTTCCTGCTCGTCCTGCTCCTGCCCACCCTCGCCTCCGCCCAGGTCTGCGGGGACCTCGTCCTGGACCCCGGGGAGTCCTGCGACGACGGCGCGCTGGACGCGGACGATGGCTGCGACGCTGCTTGCCTCATCGAGCCCGGGTGGCTCTGCGCCGAGCCGCTGTTCTTCGACGGCTCCTGGGTGGTGGAGGACTACATCGCGGCCGGGAGCTGGGTCGTCGCGCCCGACGGGGACGGCGTGGACTCCGACGCGGTGGACCCGACCTTCTTCATCGCCCCCTTCGACGCGAACGCCGCGGTGCAGGGCTTCTCGGTCACCGTGTCCGCCGCGGACGACGACTTCTTCGGCTTCGCCATCGGCGTGGAGCCCGGCGACTCCAGCAACGCCGCGGCCTCCTACCTGCTCCTCGACTGGAAGCAGGGCGACCAGGTCCACGTCACGCCGGCGATCGAGGGCATGGCCCTCTCCCAGGTCAGCGGCGTGCCCTCCTGGGACGAGTTCTGGTCCCACAGCGACGAGGTGGACGGCGACGGCTTCGTGACCGAGCTCGCCCGAGCCGCGACCCTGGGGAATCAGGGCTGGGAAGAGGACGTCACCTACGAGTTCCTGGTGCAGCTCGCGGACGACAGCTCGCTCCAGGTGCTGGTGGACGGCCTGCTCGAGTTCGAGCTGCCGGGTCCCTTCGCCGACGGCTCCTTCGCCCTCTACAACCTCTCCCAGGTCGAGGTGCTCTTCGAGCAGCTCAGCGCGGAAGGCAGCGCCTGCTCCGAGGTCTGCGGCGACGGCCTGCTGACCCCCAGCGATGCCTGCGACGACGCCAACCGCAGCGCCGGCGACGGCTGCGCGACCGACTGCACGGTCGAGGAGTTCTGGGTCTGCGCCGACGAGCCGAGCAGCTGCCGGGGGATCTGCGGAGACGGCGTGGTGGTGGGGCTCGAGTGCGAGGACGGGAACAGCGACAACGGCGACGGCTGCTCCGATGCCTGCGACGCCGAGCACGGCTTCGACTGCGCGCCGCCCTTCGACCTGCGGGTGGCCTCGCCCGAGGGCTGGGGCGGCTCGGGGGATGTCTGGACCGTCAGCGCGGACGGGCTGAGCGCGACCAGCAGCAACGACGAGGACCCCGTGGTGCTGGTGGCGGAGCGGGACGCGATGGCTGCGCCCCTGTCCTTTGACGTGGTCGTGGAGGCCGGGGACGACGACTACATCGGCTGGGCGCTCGGCATCGAGCCCGGCGACGAGTCCGAGCCGACCGCCGATTGGCTGCTCATCGACTGGAAGCAGGGCGACCAGAACGCCTACGGCGAGGACGCCTTCGAGGGCCTCGCGATCTCCCGGGTGACCGGGATCCCGACCCAGAGCGAGTTCTGGGGCCACGTCGGCCCCGTGGTCGAGCTGGCGCGCGCCACCAACCTGGGCTCCGCGGGCTGGGTCCGCGACCAGAGCTACGCCATCGACATCGAGTACAGCGAGACGCAGCTGCAGCTGTGGGTCGACGGCGTGCTCGAGCTCGACCTGAGCGGCACGTTCCCCGCCGGCAGCTTCGGCATCTACAACCTCAGCCAGGTCGGAACGACGACGAGTTGGACCGGGGATGTGGGCTCCCTCTGCCTCAGCGAGTGCGGCGACGGCTCACTGGCGGCGGACGAGGCCTGCGACGACGGCGACCTGGACCCCGCGGACGGCTGCGACGCCTCCTGTGCCGTCGAGGCTGGCTGGGTCTGCGACGAGGGCGACCCCAGCTTCTGCGAGCCCGACTCGGACGGCGACGGGGTCGGTGACTCGGTGGACAACTGCCCCGACGAGCCCAACGGCGACCAGGTCGACACCGACGGCGACGGCCCAGGCGACGCCTGCGATGTCTGCCCCTTCGACGACCCCGACGACACGGACGGCGACGGGGTCTGCGACTCCGATGACCCGTGCCCCGCCGATGCCGCCGACGACACAGACGGCGACGGCGTCTGCGACTCGGACGATCCCTGCCCGCTCGACGCCGCGGACGACACAGACGGCGACGGCGTCTGCGACTCGGACGATCCCTGCCCGCTGGACTTCCCGGACGACACGGATGGGGACGGGGTCTGCGACTCCGATGATCTCTGCCCCGTCGACCTCGCCGACGACACCGACGGCGACGGGGTCTGCGACTCGGACGATCCCTGCCCGCTGGACGCCGCCGACGACACGGACGGGGACGGGGTCTGCGACTCGGATGACCTGTGCCCGCTCGACAACCCGGACGACACGGACGGGGACGGGGTCTGTGACACCGACGATCCCTGCCCACTGGACTCCCCCGACGACACGGACGGGGACGGGGTCTGCGACACCGACGACCCGTGCCCCATCGACGACCCCGACGACACGGACGGCGACGGGGTCTGAGATTCGGATGATCCCTGACCGGTCGAGGCGGCCGAAGACGAGGAGGG
>JAJDAI010000275.1 GCA_029261955.1 Deltaproteobacteria bacterium
AGCAGGATGGGCTCGCGCCACTCACCGGCTTCGTCGAGGGTCAGCACCACAACGGAGGCGCTGTGGTCCCCGCTCACGGTGAACACGGCGAAGCGGCCGTGGCCGTTGGGGAACCAGCGCTGCCAGCCCTCCGGCATGGCAGCGCTCGGTGGGGTCGGCAGGGTTCGGGGGGGCGTCGCACGATCGCGATCGTCGTCCCACAGCAGCGTGGGGCCCGCGCATCGATGAACGTCGTGGGAGCTGAAGCCCCGCTCCGGGGGCGATCCGTCGGGGCAGCTCGCCTTCGGGTGGGCCTGCAGCGCAGGCGCGCCTTCGTCGCCACGCACGGTCCTCCAGCGGCCGGGCCTGCCGTCCTCGATCTCCAGGAGCCCTGTGGCGCCCGAGGGCTCCAGCCACTGGCGGCGGTGGTGGCGAGCGGAGGAGGCTGTCAGCAGGCCGAGCTCGCGCTCCCAGCGGAGGCCGTCGAAGGGGCTTCCGCGGAGGTCGCTGACCTTCGGCCAGGGCACACCCTTCACGGCGGGCGGTCCCGTGGGGCTCTCGGCGAGCTCCAGCCAGCGCTGCTGCCCGTCGTCCATCAGGCGCCCCCAGAGCTCGCCGGCCTTGACCAGGCCGCGGACGTCGGCGCCGAGGGGGGTGGCCTGCCAGGTGCTCACGTCGACGAGGGTCGGGCCCTCGACCCCTGGCGGCTGATCGGTCGACGCGAAGGCGTCCCGCTTCACCAGGACGTGATCCGCATCCACCACCGCGACCTGGGGAAAGGAGAGATCCCGCCAGTCCTGCGCCGGCAGGCCCGCCACCGCGACCGGGCCGAGCGCGGCGAGCAGCAGCAAGGCCGCGCTCACGCGCAGGGCCCCCCAAGAGGAGCGACCGCGCACGCTGCCGAGGGCCTGGCGAGGCAGACCCGTCGCCAACCAGCCGATGCCGAGCGCCCACGCGGCGGCGATCAGGACGAGCACGGCGGGTGAGCCCAGGGCGACCCGCCACATCCTCGCGCTGGTCCACAGGCCCTCGGTGGCCAGGATCGAGGAGCCCAGCACCAGGGCCACGCCCGTCCCCTGGAGCGTCCACCGGATCCGCACGGGCCCGATCAGGTTCGCAGCCGCGGCCAGGGGGCTGAGGGCGACGATGGCCAACACCGCCAGCCAGGGCTTGCCGCCGGCGATCGCCAGCGCCCCTTCGAGCGCGGGACCGGGATCGGACCGCACGGCGGGGACCGCGAGCACCAGCAGCAGCACGAGGGCCCGGACCGCGGCGACGGGCAGCCGGCTCCGCCACAGGGTCGCCGGGGAGACCGGCAGGTGCGATCCCAGCCCGCCCCAGGGGCCACCCACTCCGTCCCCGAAGGCCGAGAGCGGGGACCAGCTTCCAGCGAACCACATCGGGATCAGGAACGAGCCGAGCATGAAGACCGCGAGAGCCACCAGGGTGCTGCCGCCGGGCGCGAAGGCCGCCAGCAGGCCTCCGTAGGCGACGACCGTCGCCAACTCGACGAGCGATGTGCCGCCCGGGCGCAGGCTGTGCCCTACCAGTGTTCGGAAACGCCCTGAGTCGACAGGCTGGGCCGGCTCCATGTCTGTCGTCCGGGGCGACCGTCGGCCCTGCTTCGCGGGCTCGACCAGCACGACACGATCGACGCAAGCCTCCAGCAGCTCGCGATCATCGTGGCTGATGAGCAGCGCGCGGCCGGCGGCGCGGGCTTCCGCGACGATCGCCTTCAGGCGATCGCTCTGCTTCCGGGCCTGGACCCGCTCCAGGGGCCGGTGCAGCAGCACGGCGGGCGCGCCGGTGGCCAGGGCCAGGGCCGCCGCCGCAGTGCCCCGCTGTGCGCGCCACACGCGCGGCTTCCACCGGGACAGGTTCATGCGCTGGCAGAGGTCCGTGAAGAGCCCCGCATCCCAGCTGGGGTACAGCGAGGCCAGCAGCCTCGACGAGGCGCCCAGGCTGATGCCGTCCGAGGTGCTCCCATCGAGAAGCACCGCCCGCTGCAACGCCGCAACGTTCCTGCCGCGCGCGGGCAGCCCGTCGATCGTCACGGCACCCTCGACCGGCTCCAGCACCCCCGCCGCCAGCCGGCAGACGGTGCGCAGCTGCTCCTTGTGCCCCACCAGGCCCACGATCTCGCCCGGTGCGACCCGCAGATCGAAGCCCGCGACCGCGCCGCCGCCGCCGGGGTCCGCCGTCACGGCTGCCAACCGAAGCGCTTCGTTCATGGGCCCCCTCCCCGACGGCGACGTCGCTCCGGCCGCGGAGCGCAGCCCAGGTTGCCACGGCCCGCTCGGGCAGAGGGCGCGGGGGCGTGATCGTCAACACCGACGATCCGCAGTCCTCGGCCATCGCCGACGCCTACCTGCTCGCGCGCGGGATCCCCTCGGAGAACCGCCTGGAGCTGGCCCTGGGCACGGAGCCGAACCTGGATCGCGCGGCCTTCGCGGGGCACAGCGCCGCCATCGACGACGCCTTCGGGGACCGCATCCAGGCCATCGGCCTGACCTCCATGACGCCGCAGACCGTCGACTGCATGGGCATGTCGGCCGCTGTCGCGTTGGGCTTCGACGAGCAGTGGTGCCAGCCCGGCCCGCCCTGCAACCCGACCGCGCTCTGGGGTGGCTACGACAGCGACAGCACCCAGCCTTTCACCGACCACGGCGTCCGGCCGACGATGATCCTCGCCGCATCGAACCTGGTGCAGGCCGCCGCCTTGATCGGGCGCGGTCTGGGGTCCGACGGCACGCTGCCCGACGGCCGGGGCTTCGCGGTGCGGACCTCCGATGAGGCGCGAAGCAGCCGCTGGCAGACCCTGCTCGGCGCGACGACCGCCTGGGACGATCTGCTGGACATGACCTACGTCGACAACAGCGACGGCAGCGGCAGCGACCTCATCGAGGACGAGGACGGCCTGCTCTTCTACTTCACCGGCCTGACGGTCGTGGACGGCATCGAGAGCAACACCTGGCGCCCCGGGGCCGTCGCGGACCACCTGACCTCCTTCGGCGGACAGCTGCCGACCTCCTCGCAGATGAGCGCCCTGGCCTGGCTCGAGGCGGGGGCCACGGCCAGCTACGGGACGGCGATCGAGCCGTGCAGCTACCCGGCGAAGTTCCCGAACCCGCAGGTGCTCATCCCCCACTACTTCAGCGGGAACACGGTGGTGGAGGCCTACTGGAAGTCGGTCTGGATGCCGGGCGAGGGCAACTTCGTGGGCGAGCCGCTCGCCCGCCCCTTCGGCGGCGCGCAGACGGCCTACGCGGACGGGCTCTGGACGGTGGTGACGACGGAGCTGGTCCCGGGGCAGCCCTACGTCCTGGAGGTGGACTCGGACGGAGCCTGGACAGCCGTGCAGGAGCTGCAGGGCGAAGCGGGCTTCCAGGAGATCACGGTCACCGACCCGCTCCAGGCGCAGTACCGGATCATCGAAGAATGAAAACTCCGGTGTCTGACACCGGAGTTTTCATTCACAGATGCCGGCGCTGTTGCAGACCTCGCTCTGGAGGCAGTCGAGGTCCGTCTCGCAGTAGCCGCAGCCGGTCGAGCCACCGTCGGTGGCCTGGGCGAGGTGCTCCGAGCCGATGACCTCGAAGCCGGGGATCGGGACGCCGTTGTCGTAGAGGCAGGGGCGGTGCGCGCACATGGTGTCGTAGTCGCCGTAGCCGGGCACGGTGCCTTCGGACCAGACGATCTCCAGCGGGTCGATGTCGCACACGAGGTTGGTGAGCCACTGGACCTCGAAGGCGTACAGGCCCGGGCCCGGGAAGCGCACGTAGCGGAACTTCTTCCACTGGCCGTCGGCCCAGTTCACCCAGAGGACGTTGTCGCCCTCGATGTCGAGGGTGAGCGCGTCGTTGCCGAGCAGGCCCAGGGTCCGGGTCAGGGGCTCGCCGCAGCCGATGTGGATGTAGCCGCGGAGCTTCGCGCCGCCGTAGTTGCCCTGGGAGACGAGGGTCGGCCAGGGGATGGTGTCCGGGAAGTTGCCCGGCGAGGCGAGGTGATCCGTGGCGCAGCGGGCGGACAGGTCGAGCCGGTCGGGTTCGATGACCGTGGACTCGGTCAGGCCGGGGTCGGTGCCGTCGAGCATCGCCATGTAGGCGGGCAGATCGCCGATGGTCCAGCTGGTGGGCGCGCTGGTCATCTCGCCGATGAGGGCGCAGGCCTGGGGGGAGGCGACGGAGGCCGGCAGGGGCTCGCTCGGGGGCGCGATCTCGATGACGTCCTCGCAGGCGTTGTCGGCCACGCCATCGCAGTCGTCGTCCAGGGCGTCGCAGGCTTCGAGGGCGCCCGGGTGCACGCGGGCGTCGCTGTCGTCGCAGTCGCCGCTGGTCTCGAGGTGGCCGGGGCTCGGTGGCTCGCAGGCGTGCTCGGCGACCAGGCTGCCCACGCCGTCGCAGTCGTCGTCGGCGAAGTAGTCGGTGCCGTCGATGGGGTCGTTGTCGAGCACGGCGTCGCAGTCGTTGTC
>JAJDAI010000276.1 GCA_029261955.1 Deltaproteobacteria bacterium
GGCCGTCATGGCCGCCTCCATGGCTGCTGTCCGGTGCATCACCTAACACTCGATAAACGCCAGCCGCTTCGCGGCCAGCGTTTATCGGGGACGTGTTGGGCGCCACAGCGGCACAAGATCGGTATTGAGTCCGCCGCCGTCCTGGCGGCTCCCACTGATGCAATGATCAGCCACTGACGGTCGATCGACGAACGGGTCGAGTTCCGCAGTGGGAAGCGTCACCGCCCTGACGCTGCATCGACCTCGTCGGGGCCCTCAAGGCAGTTGGGATCTACGGCGGAGAATCTGAGGCAGGCCGCGATGCGATCGACAGAGGCTAGCGCGCCAGTGAACCACCACCAGGTAGCCCAACCCCGAGTTCAATCAAGCTCGGCTTCAGATTCGGCACCCGACTTCGGAGGATCATCCGCACCCGCTCACCGCGAACGAGCGAGGGCGCGTCTTCCGCGGCCAGCCACGAGAACGGATCCAGAACGAAAGGCTCCCAATCGCCAGCGGCGATCGTCTGGCGCGTGCGGCCATACCTCGCACCCGAACCGGGCTTCGAAGCAACAGAGCTCAGCGGAAGCTCGCATTCGACGTCGAACAACTCGCGAGGGTCTCCGAACACCAACTCGAGAGGCTGGTCTCCGCCGTTCGTCAGTTCCACGGTCACAGGCCTTGTGGCGCCCGAGATGCGGGGCCGCCGCACCGCCCGTGTGCGGCCGAACGGCCCGGAGTCGTACAGAGTCATCAGGGTCCGTACGTCCTCGTCCGCCACTTCGCCGCGCTCGACCAGGGAGCGCAGGGAGTCCACAGCCCACTCCCGATCGTGAACCAGCAGCAGCCTCGCAACGTGTCGTGCCTGCCAGCGATTCAATACGCTCGGCGCGAGAAGCTGGCTTCGAAGAAGCCGTGTCTCGGCCGGCGACGGAGGATGCAGCTCCTGGAGCAAGTCGTTGTAGAGCGGATGCCCGGGGTCCTCGACCACCTGGCGACGAAGCGCTCCCAGCGAAGTGACCGGGTCTGGTGGCCCCTCCACCCGGAACTTGTGCATTGCCGTCAATGCCGCTGAGCGGATGGCCATGTCGTCACGGAGAAGCTCATGAAAGACCGGGTTGAACACCACCGACTGCCACTGCTCCAGCGGAGTGAACTTCCTGTTGAGGGACGTGAAGCGAAGGCGTGTCTTCGCGACATCAGCCAGGGTGAAGTGGCCATCGAAAGCCTCCGTTGAGACCTGCTGACCGCCAACGCGCCCCTCGATTCGAAGACGACCATCCGCGTCGCCCGAGGGGATCCGGATCGCGTATGGGTGCCGCTCGTCGGGGACCATCTCGAACACATCCGTTACCCCGCACATCCTCGGGTGCACCTCGAACTGGATCTTCTCCCAACCGAATTCTGTCTCAACGGCGATGCGCAGAGAGGGGCTGCCATTTCCGCTCGTCTGTCGGGCGATCCGCTGCGGCGCACCAGACCGGTTGTGCAACCAGACTGTGGCGTGGGCAGCACTATCTGGGTCGAGTTCAAGCTCAAGCCCCGGCCCCCCCTCCGGCCATCTCAAGCGGTCCCGTCGCGGCGGTACCAATCCACGGATCTCCCGCGAGGTGAGAGCCAACCGTTCGGCGATCGCGCTGGCCTCGGACTCAAGCGCCGACTCCGGTACAACCCCCTCAGTCCTCGGCACATCCGACGACGGCGTCCAGCCACACGCCACCCCACTGAACAGGACAGCAGCAGCGACGACGAGGTGGCCCCCCTGGGGCCTCCGCGGCCGGGGCCTGCGGAATCTCTCGGTAGGGGCGTGGCTCCACACACAGCCAGACTAACAGCCTGTCGGCTCCGCTCAGGCGAAGCACTCGCCTGAACGATCACTCGGTCCTCCACGAGGCGGGCCACACTCAGGACCGTCGGACAGTCCAGCCCGCCGATCGGCGGCCGTCATGGCCGCCTCGACTGGTTGCCGCCGCTGCAGCGCCCAACACTGGATAAACAACAGCCGCTTCGCGGCCGTCGTTTATCCGGGACGTGTTGGACGAAATGCCGCCTGGATCTGAGTCGTTTCCCAACGGCGCCCGTCATGGGCGCCTCTCGTTGCTTGGCCCCCGACTGCGGCACCCCGGGCTTCGGGCAGGCCTCGTTGGGTCGGTGGTTCCTCGACCTCCGCTGCCTGGAGGAAACCCCATGGGCAGACGGACAGAAAGACAGCGCGCCCTGACATGCGGCCGGCCCCAGTTGGACGTCGGCGAAACCCGCCCTGGCGTTCAGCTCTGCGGGCTGCTCCAGTCATCTTCGGAGACTTGATGCCACCAGCCCACGCTCAGACCTCCAGTTCAAGGCTGACCGTCGCCGTTGCCATGGCGGCCATCTTTCTGGCCCAAGCGGCACCGCTGTCAGCGCGTGCCGCCAGCGGGACTGAGGCCGGGGACTCGATCTCGGCCCAGCTGGGTGGGACTTCTCAGTTCCGCCCACTCGACTCCCCGCGGGAACCAGTTCAGCAGCCACAGGCACGCTGGACGAGGCAGCCCGTCGCCACGGCTCAGCTGGCCGTGGACCTCGGCGCCTACGCCCCGCTATTTGTCGCCCCGGGAGTCGGAGCCCTCGCGCAGCTACGAGTGACCTTCCGCGGCGGGTTCCATCTCGCATTCGGAGGAGGGCTCGCCGTCCTCGCCTCCCCCCACTTCCGAGATGTCGGCCCCCGTCCGTGGGGCCACGGGCGCTTCGCTTGGGGCGGCACAACCGACCCGATTCCCGACCTAAGGCTCAGGTTCGAGGGGGTCCTCAGTCTCGGCTACCTCTCCGCGGTTGGGATAGCTCCTGAAGCGTTCGAAGAGACTGCTGGTCCGTTCTCCGGGCTCACTGGCTCGGTGGGCAGCAGAGCCACATTCCTCAAACTTCTGGCCACCGACCAGCAAGCGCCGGGGACCGCAATCGGGGGGTTCCTGGGCTTCGCCTTCGGCCCGGGGTGTCTTAGTGATGTTTGCTCGCTGCATCCCGGATTCGAGTTCGGCGTGACGTTCGAGGTCGGCCAGTTCCTTCCAGCGCTCCCCCTGCCACCAGAGCCCATCGACTGGGACTGACTGAGCCCAGAAGGGCCAACCTGGGAGCACGGGCCCATCAAGCGATCATCAGCCCTGGTCCGGCTCCCAGGGGCAGAATCGCCCGAGGTCCAGATCGCCACGAAACACCCTGCCGCACGGCCAGCAGTCTTCATCCCAAGTGCCATGGGGCGCATCGAATCGCACCTCCAGGTTCTCGCTCTCATCGACGACCACCAGAGTGCCCGACACGCCTGTCCCGTAGTTGACGCACTCGCCGTAGAATGGCTCGCCGTAGATCGACTGACCAAAGCGCACATCGAAGAGAAAAGACCGTCGCACTCCGGTTGCGCTGCCGGCAAGGCTCCGCACCTCGTTGGCGTACTCGCAGAACCACCCGCAGTTCCGCAGCCCTTCACCGTCGAGTTCGAGCGCTACCTGGCCTGCTCCCAGCAGCACGCTCAGCGCATCGGGTGCTGCTCCGCGGAAGTCCACGGAGAACGACCAGTCTTCGTTGCGCTCGTCCTCGTCCAGCTCGTGGTCAAAGCGGATGAGTCCATCTGCATCAACGACCTTCTCCTCGGGAGTGCCGAGCACGAACTCGCTCGCCTCGAGTCTTAGATGCCACTCGAAAAACCAACCCCAATCATCGAGAGTCGACCTGCCGATAGCCAGCGCGCCGGAGGCCTCAACTCCTCCCGCGGCACAAGGGCCAGACCACCCCTGTGCGAAGACTACGGTCACGCAGCCCTCGCTGGGAGGCTGACAGGATGGGAACAGTGCCTGCTCCACCGCTGCCTCGAGAGCAGGTTCGTCCGTGATGAGCGGGCAGCCCTTCACCGCCGAAGAGGTCACGCGTTCCTCGACCTGAGTGCCCCAGTCACCAATGGCCCCCGGCTCAGTCAGCAACCAGAACGCTTCCCACGCCTCGCGCACCAGCGCCCGCTCGACGGGCCCAAGTTCTGGCGGGGGCTCCGACTCCCCGTTGACCACCTCGGCCTCCACGGACCCACAGCTGAGCAGCGTCAGTTGCAGCGCAGAGAGGAGTGCACTCTTCAACAGCCTCATCGACAGGAACCTCCTCCCCCGCCGGAGGTGCTACCCCCGAGCATTCCGCCTCAGACTCGACCAGCCGCCAAGTCTCTTGCGGCAGTCTGGCCTGTGGCCCTTCATCCGCGTTCCAAACCGCCGTCCACACCGCCTAGCCCACAGCCTGCCACGACACGAACATGCCGAGCAGTGCCTAGACCTGCCCGCCCGAGAGCGACACCGGCCAGCGGGCTCTCCTCCAGGTCCGCGGGCCCGTCCAGGGCCCGCTTGTGCTGAGGATTCGGCGGCACTCCGTCCAACACTGGATAAACGCCACGGCCTTCTCTTGCCTCGACGTGGGCGGCTTCGAGTCCTCCCACGCAGCCGCGGCGCGGCTGCTATCCCCGACACCGGCCGCGGCGTTTATCCGGGACGTGTTAGGTGCAATGCCACCCAGCTCGGATCGGTGTTGGGATCGCCGCCCGTCCGGGGCGGCTCCAGTTCCGGCCGGCGCTTCCGCTCGCTGGTCTCTCGAAGACCGTGACGGCAGCGTGGGGGTAGGAGAAACAAGGTGGTGTTCTGCCCGCGGCTTCGGGGCCGCGAACCATCGTTGTGTCAACTGGCCCTCCTTGTCATGCCCGGCGGCTCATCTCCGCCGGCGGTTGGGGACGGGCAGTTCGGCCAACCAGCCCACGTTCTGCTCACGGCCGGCGCCTACTCCGAGAGTTCGAAGTTGTAGTCCTGCGTACTCAGGCGCTGGCCATCATCAAGGACGGCGACGAACATCGCGGACAGGGCGTCGGGGTCGGTGCACAAGCCTGCCCAGAACTCAGACTGCTCGACATAGTGAAACTCACTCCACCAGTCTGGTTCCGGTTCCTCCGGGTCGTCGTTCGAGGCGTACGGAGGCAGCCAGAACTCCGGCCAGTCGCCGTTCGCGGGCAACGGAACCGGCTCCAAGACCACCTCGACAATCTCGCGCGCGTCGTCCAGCAGCCGGATACGGGTACGAGCAGATACGGTCCAGTGGATCAGTGGGTTCCGTCGGCAGCGGACCTCGCTCTCGTAAAACTCCAGCGCAGGATCGACCTCTTCTGGTGAGTCGCCATCTAGGCAGCCGCATCCCACGCAGGCTACGGCGATGGTCAGGAACCAGACACCCACTCCGCGGATGACCCGGGACGAGAGGCCGTCAACGTCTCTGCGAGTCTTCAAGGCTACTCCTTCGCGGCGCGGGTCTGCGTTCAAGCCTAGCCCTTCGGCCTGCGGAACCCCTCAGGAGAAGTCCAGCACCGTCCGAACCAGCGGGGCAACTTCAAGTTCAGTGTTGAGATCACCGCCCGTCCGGGCCGGCTCCACTTCTGGCCACTCTCGTGTCCGGCGGTTCTTCTGGCGACCAAGGCCAAGCCTAGTCGAAGGCCCCAGGTCGCTCGTGGAGACAGTCCACTTCTCCGAGTTCACAGAGCTCGACCATCAGCGGCAGCCTCTGATTCGGCAGTCCTCAGCGGGACGCTGCTACAGGCGGTCAAGACTCGACGGTGGCCGCCAGTCGGCGGGATCACTGCCGTACATGTTCCAGCACGTCGCGGCGCCCTGTTCACTCCAGACGCAGGTGTTCGCCCACCCTGCATCCACACCTACCAGTCGATCAGCCGACGACAACGACGCCGCGAAGTCAGGAATCACATAGTTCGGCTCGGGCCCCCAACACGAGACCCCCCCCGACAACTCGACCGCGCATGCATGCTCAGCGCCCGCTGACACACCTCGGTGACTTCCGTCTGGCGAGAGAAGAGTAATAGCGCTCCCCTCCTCACTCCAACACTCAATTTCGTCATCTTCTGACAAGCCGCAAGTCGCCCAGCCGAAGCTCGACAGCCTCGAGACCGCGGCGGAGGGACCGGGAAAGAAGGCCTGCGTACCTTTCCAGAGTCCAACGCAGTCGACAGCTCCGCCTACCGTTCTTGCGCAAGCATGCAGGGTTCCAGCTGAGACCTCTTCGACGACCTGCTCGCCCCATGGTTCAAGCGCCCATTCCGTAGCCCAACAGACCGCGGTACCGTCCGTCCGAGTGGCGCACACGATGGAGCGGCCGCAGTCCACACCCGAGAAGCTGCCAGTGCTCGGAATGAACTCCTGCATCCACGAATCGGTGGCACTACAGGACAACTGCTCATCCTCACCGACAACGCAGGTAATACCCCCACCAGCACAGATATCGACCACGTCTGTGGTCCTTGGTGGGGCAAGCCCGTCGGCTCCCGGGCCCCAGCACGCAGCTTCCCGGCTCGACGAAAGACCGCAAGCGTGGTCGACGCCGGCTGTGAGTTTCTGCCAGCTCACCTCGCCAGCAGCGGGAGTCGGGGAGGGCTCCGGCGGCGTATTCGGACCAGTCCCAGGAGCGCACCCCATCAAGAACGCCAAAGCCAGCCGCGGCGGCAGCGCTCCCGATGAAGACCCCATCAAGACGAATACCCGACCTGCCCACACGCCGAGCAGGAGCAGCCCCTCAGTGCGCCGGCGGTCAACGAACCGGGGGCCAGGCGTCGCAGGTCGCGCATCTCATTGTCCGAATCGAGTCGAGAAGCCATGCCCCTAGCCTAGTGCAAGGAGCGATGTCGTCGCCTAATGAACAGGGCAGAGGCAGCCGACCCGCCAGCCG
Organism: Deltaproteobacteria bacterium; assembly: GCA_029261955.1. Classification (GTDB taxonomy): domain Bacteria; phylum Myxococcota_A; class UBA796; order UBA9615; family UBA9615; genus CALCXL01. The sequence continues at coordinate 6,712 of JAJDAI010000276.1, forward strand.
GCGGCACAGCCCCAGCGCTCTCGCTCAAGGTCTGGAGCGTGTTCCGCGGCGGAGAAGCTCGTTGTCCGGGGGCCGTCCTTGGCCCCCTCCCACTGCTTGCCCGGGTGGCACCG
>JAJDAI010000277.1 GCA_029261955.1 Deltaproteobacteria bacterium
GTGCCGCCCCTGCCGCCCGCGCCGCCCAGCACGCCCACGGAGCCGGTGGGCCCCGACCTCAGCGGCGCCCCGGCCGAGCTCTTCGCCCGGGGCTACCAGCGCTTCTCGGCTGGCGAGTTCCCCGCTGCGATCCCCTTGTTCCAGGAGGTCCTGCGGCGCGACCCGGAGCACCGCCAGGCGCGCAACTACCTCGTCGAGGCGCTCCGGGCCTCCGGGCGGGGCGCCGAAGCCGACTCCCTGCGCGATGGCCCCCTCGCGATCGCGGCGCCCGCACCGGACCCGCCTCCGGCCAGGGCCGAGCAGGTCGAGGCCGCGCCGAAGGATCCCGACGCGAAGAAGAAGCGGATGAACCCGCGCGCCTTCCGCCGCGGCAGCGCCGGCGTCGGCTTCGTCGGTCCCTCGGTGGGGCTCGGGGCCTGGGTCGAGCTCCGGCCGACCTGGCTCGTGGCCATCAACGGCGGCGTAGGCGCCCTCATCATCGTGAAGGACGGCGTGGCCCGAGGGCTCGGCGGCTTCCACGTCGAGGCGACGCTCGCGCCCATCCCCTTCCGCCTGAGCCCGACCATCGGCGTGGGCCTGAGCGGCCTCTTCGGCGACCAGGTCTGGCGCACGGACCCGTGGTTCGCGCACCTGGTCCAGGGGAACGACTTCAAGCTGACGCCCTACTTCAACCTGGGCGTGCGCTACGACGCGAAGCGCGGCGTGCAGCTCGAGGTCGGGGTCTACCTGGTGCCCTCGCTGGTGCCCGGCCTGCCGCTCGTCCCCGTGCCCGGTGGACGCCTGGGGTTCCACTTCGGATGACACGACTGCTCGCATTGCTGCTGATCCTGGCTGGCTGCCCCGCACCCGAAAACGAACTGACGCTCCGCTCGGGCGGCATCGTCTTCGAGGACGAGGGCGCTGAGGGCGACGGCGCGTCGATGGTCCGGCCGGTCCAGGGCGCGCCGACCGGGGCCGAGGTCATCGAGGGCATGGTCGAGCCCCTGCGCTTCCACGGGGTGTCCTTCGACGTGCCCGGCACCGTGCAGGAGGTCCTGGTCAAGCGAGGCGACACGGTCAAGAAGGGCCAGGTCCTCGCCACGCTGGAGACCGAGGACCGCGAGGCCCGCCTGGCGGAGTTCCGGAAGCTGCTGGGGGACGCGCGCCGGGCGCTGCCGCCCCAGCGTCGGTCCAACGGGGACGAGCCGCCGGAGTACCTCATCCGCGAGATGGAGCAGCGGCTCGCCGAGGTCCGCCATCAGATGCAGTACCTGGAGCAGGACCGCAAGACCTTCCAGCGCAAGCTCGAGCGTCAGGGCGAGGATGCAGCCCGGGACTTCGTGGCCGACGTCGCCCGCCGCCGCAACAAGAAGCCCCGCACCCGGGCGATGAAGCGCGCCAACAAGGAGCGCCTGTCCATCGCCCTCGTGGACGACCTCGAGTCCCGCGTGCGGCAGCTGGAGTTCGCGCTGGAGCAGTCGACCCTCAAGAGCCCGATCGACGGGACGCTCGTCAGCGTGACGGTCTTCCCCGGCGAGCCCTGGGCGACCCGCGACCTGGACGAGGCCTTCGAGATCCTCGATCCCAGCGGCCTCGTCGTGCGGGCGGAGGTCCGCCGTCAGCGCGCGGAGACGATGACGCTGGGCGAGCTGAGCTGGATCGAGCTCGGGGTGAAGGGCAAGCCCGTCGTCGAGGCGGGCGTGAAGGACGTGTCCCGCGACACGCGCACCCACCCGAAGCTCGAGGGCATCGGCGTCCAGGAGTTCAAGCTGGTGACCTTCAAGCTGCCCACGGCGCTGCCGGCGGGGGTCGACATCGGCACGGACGTGCGGATCGCGCTCCAGAACTGAAGCGCTTCGGCGCCTACAGGTCCTCGATCCGGGAGAAGATCGCCGGGATCACCCGCTCGGGAAAGAGCCGGTCGTCGAGCACCGCGGTGATCCGCGTCGCGCGCTCGCCCCGCTCCTCCGACAGGTCCATCTCGTAGGGCTCCGCCAGCAGCCGCCCGCCGGGCGCGCGCGTGACGAGCAGGAAGGGGCGGTCGAAGAGTCGCGCGTCCTCGGCGGGCGAGAGCACCAGCGCCGAGTGGCCCTCGCGCAGCCGGACCATCGAGCCGGGCGGGAAGCGGCCCAGCAGCCCGAAGAAGATGTGCAGCAGCACGTGATCGAAGCGGGTGCCCGCCTCCTGGTAGAGCGCCTCCAGCGCCAGCGGGCGGCCGAGCCCGACCCGGTCGCCGCGGTCGTGCAGCAGGGCGTCGTAGGCGTCGCAGATGGCCACGATGCGCGCGTAGAGGTGCGGCTGCTCGCCGGGGGGCGGGCCGGGGTAGCCCTCGCCGTCCAGACCGCAGTGGTGCTCCCAGCCGACCGTCGCCTGTGCCCGCTCCCGGGGCCCGAAGCGCTCCTCGCCCAACGCGACGGCGAAGGACTCGATCGGGTGGTGGAGCACCTGCACCGTCGCGTCTTCGGTGAGCTCGCCGACCAGCTGCCGCGTGGCCGGCGCGCACATCGCCATGCCGACGTCGCAGAAGAGCGCGGCCCGCCCGACGTCGAGGATGCCCTCCAGCCCGAGGCCCAGGCGCCGCGCCAGCAGCATGGAGAGCAGCGTGGAGTTGGCGGCGTGCACGGCGGGGTAGTTCGCGCTGTCGCGGTGCGTCGCGGCGAGCAGGGCCAGCTCCGGCGCGGCCGCGCAGACGTCGCCCGCCATGTTCACCGCGGCCTCCGCGCGCCGCGAGGTCGCAGGCAGGTCCGCGGTCCCGGCGTCCGCGAGCAGCTCGCCCACCGCGACGAGGGCCGTGTAGGAGTGCAGGACCTCGGCGTGGGAGTGGCCCTGCAGGTGCTCGGTGGGCAGCGGCTCGGCGTCCGTCCGGGGGGGCACCATGCGGATGGCGCTGACCTGCAGCGACGCGAGCCCCTTGTTCAGCAGCGCGGCGCCCTCGCTCGCCGGGAGCTCGGGGCGGCTCCGCCACAGCCCGAGGAAGGCCGTCAGCTCGTCGGCCACCGGCGGGCTCAAGAAGCGAACGCCGCCGATCCCGCGGGCGTCGAAGTCGCCGGCGAGGGCCTCCAGTTCGGCCATGGCGCCGGACTTCAGCTCGGCGACGATGGTCCCGTTGACCCGCAGCATCGAGCCGTCGATGCGGATCACCAGCTCGCCGAGTTCGGCCACCAGCGGGCCGAGGCGTTGCGCGAGGCCGTTGATGGCGTCCGAGAGCGAGCGGTTCTGGGTGGTGTGGATGCGCGAGGTGCGGATCAGGCCGGCGAAGCGGAGCACGATGCCCCGCACCTCCATCAGGCGCATGCCCGCGCTGGTCCCGCCGGGCTTCATCGGTCGTCCTCGTTCCAGGGGGGCAGGTCGCCGCTCTGGTGCGGCAGGCCCTGGGCCAGGTCCGGCTCGGGGCTGCGCCAGGCGGGGCGGCTGCGGGGGCGGGCGCGGCCGGGCAGGGACACGGGCTCACCGTGCACCGTCGGGACAGGCGAACCCGGGGAGGTCCGCACCGGGCCGGCGCGCCCGCCCTCCTTCAAGGTGGCGTTCCGGCGTTCCCAGACCGTCCAAGCCCGGCGGGAGATGTCGCGGAGGTGCTCGGGCGCGGTGCGCTGGAGGCTGGCGAGGAACTGCCCCGCCTCTTCGGTGCCGGTCGCGGCCAGGCAGCCCAGCCAGGGGGCCGAGCGGTTGGGGTCGGCGCGCTCCCAGCGATCGCCGAGGTTGTCGCGCACCAGGGGCAGGGCTCGCGGTCCGGCGACGAGCCCGATGGTCCGGCAGATGTCGAGCCGATCCTGGAGCGGCAGCTGGGTGAAGTGGGCGGTGCGGGTGAGGTCGACCAGCTCGTCGAAGGCGGGCCCGTACTCGTAGCGTGCGACCCAGGCCAGGGAGAGGTTGCGGACCTCGCGGTTGCCGTCGTGCACGAGGGGCAGCACCGCCTCGGCCACGGTGCGCGAGGGGTGGGGCTGCAGGATCCTCAGCGCGTGAGCCCGCAGGGCGGACTCGGGGCGTGCGAGGGCGTCGATCGTGACCTGGAGGGACTCGCGGGTCGAGCCGCGAGCCTCCAGCACGTCCAGCGCGAGCAACGCGGGGCCGGCCGGTCCCGTGGCGATGGTGGTGTAGAGCAGGCCGCCTTCGAGCGCCGCCATGCGCACCGCGGCGGTGACCGTCGCGTCGCGGAAGGGGCCTTCCGGCAGGGCCGCGCCGAAGACGACGACCTCGGGCAGGGAGTCCGCGGGCAGGGCCTCGAAGAAGACCGTCAGCTCCCCCGGCTCCACCTCGCCGGCCCGGACCGCAGAGATCAGCGGACCCAGCGACTCGTCTGCGAGCAGCAGCGGCACGAGCGCGCTGAGCCGCGCGGCCGCCGGCTCACCGGGGTTGTGCTCCGCCCAGCGCAGGGCGGCTCCCACGAGGCGCGCGACGTCGGCGGGGCGGCCGCGCTGGAGCAGGTCCCGGATCATGCCGGGCAAGGGCTCCAGCAGGTCGTCGAGGCGCGCGTCGTGCCGCCAGACCTCGACCGAGGCGAGCAGCAGCTCCCCCAGCCGCTCCAGCGGCACGCCGAGGGCGTTCGTGAGCGCCACCTCCTTGTCGAGCACCTCGGCTTCGGCCCGGCGGATCGGCGCGGGCCAGGGGGCCTGCCCTCCCTTGCCGTCCCAGATGGGCCGCAGCGCGGAGACGGAGAGGGGCGCGTTCAGCTCCGGGTCCGCCGTGATGAGCTGCTGGAACCAGCGGCGCTCGGAGGCGGTGACGGCGTCGGACTCCAGGCCGCCGGGGTCGTCCTCGTGGCCGTGGATCAGGAAGGTCAGGCCCTGGAAGGGCTCCCAGCGCAGGGTCTGGGCGGCACCCTTCATCGGCGCGCGTTCGGCGTAGGCGTAGGGGGCCAGCAGCTCCAGCAGCCGGTTGGTCGAGTCGTGGTCGAGCTTCCCGTGGAAGAGGAACTGCCGCACGCCGTCGGCGTAGAGGCGCTCGACCAGGGTCTCGCGGTCTTCGCCCGCCTCGTGGATGACCACGCCGCGGGTGGCAACCCAGTCGGGGCCGAACTCGAACATCACGGGGTGGGCGACGGCGAGGGCTTCGTGCAGGCGGGCCACGACGTTGCGTACGTGGCGGTGAACCTCGGCGTGGCCGGGCGTGTAGAGGTTCACGGCCCTCACGCCCTTGAAGAGAGCCTGCCAGGCCTTGCGGGCCGTCTCGACGTTCCGAGGCTCCACGTCTTGCTTCGTCCCCCCAGGGTGGCTGCGCTTCCGTGTGGCGGACCGCAGGGATCACGCTAGCAGTGTTCGCGTGCCGACAAGCACAGCTCGGAGCGGCTTCCGGTCCCGGCTTCGAGCGTGCTCGCGCCCCGCCGTGGCCCGCCGCGCAGCCCGGTCCGTCGTCCCGCCCCCTATCATCGCCCGATGCGCCGCCTGCGCCTGACCATCCTCGGCCTCGTTCTGCTGCCCACGGCCTGGGTCTTCGCCGACCTGTACCTGCGGATCGATCTGCCGGGCGTCTCGCTGCTCGTGCGCCAGGCCTTCGCCGGCCTCGCGGCCGCGGTGTCGTGGAGCGCCGAGCGCACGCTGCAGGGTCCGTTGCTGGCCGCGGGCCTCGCGCTGGTCCTCGGGGTCGCCGCGGGCCTGCTGAACCGGGTGACGGCCCTGGCGCTGCTGCCCGCGCTGGTCCTGCTGGCGCTGGCGGGCGTCGTCGCCGGCGTCGGCGGCCTGATGGAGCGCGGGGCGGCGGCGGGGCTGCTGTTGGCCTGGGCCTGGGGCATGCACAAGCCCGGCGCGCGGCCGACGCGCAGCCTGGCCTGGCTCGGCGGGGGGCTGGCGCTGGCGGTCGCGGCGGGGGTCGCCTTCTGGCTGCACGCGGCCTTCGAGGCGCGCTCCGAGGGCTACCCGCTGCACGCGTGGCTCGACTCCGTGGAGCCGCGCAGGCTCCAGCTGGCCGTGATCAGCGCCGCGGCGGTGCTGGGGGCTCCCTGCGCCGCCGTGCTCTCCCGTCTGGGCTCCGGCAAGCGCCTGGTGGGGGTCGCGGGAGCGGCCGGGCTGGTGGGCCTGTTCGCGGGCCTCGCCTTCGGGGACGTCCGGCCGCTGTGGTCCGCCCAGCTCGCCGCCCTGCTCTCGCCGGCCGCGACCCTGGTGGGGCAGGGGATGCGCCGCGCCCCGGACACGCCGATCGCCGCCTGGCCCGCCGTCTTCGCGCCCGCCGGCGCCGCGGGGGCCCTGCTCGTGGCCGCCGCCTACGCCGCCCGGGTCTTCGCCTGCCCCGGGGCCGACCTGCCGGGGGTCGAGCTGATGGCCGAGGTCGGCCCCTCCTTCCGGACCGCCCTGAGCGAGGACGTCGCGGTCCTGGCCCTGCGCGAGGAGCGCCGCTTCGCCGTCGTCGAGCGGGCTGGTGGCGCGCTGCGCTACGCGGAGCCCGGCGTCATCCCCGCGCCGCCGCCCGATCAGCGGGAGCTGCCAGGCGCGTCCTACGCCTCCGCCGAGGAGCTGCTGGCCACCGACGACGGCTTCTACGCGACGGTGCTCGGGGGACACCCGCAGTTCTATTCGATGCCGGAGAGCCCCTCGAGCACGGTGAACAACCTGATCGTCCGCCTCGATGCCCGCGGCGAGGCGGCGGTGCAGGCCCATGGCCTGGAGCACCTCTGTTGGATCGGGGCGATGGCGGCGGATGGCGACGGGCTGCTGCTCGGCTGCGAGTACGAGCCCGAGTTGCACCGCTTCGACCCGGCGAGCGGCCAGCTGACCTCCTCGCTCGTCGAGCCCGGCCTCGGCGACGTGGCGTCGCTGGCCGTGGGCACTGGACCGGCCGCCGGCAGCGCCTTCGCGGTGTCCTTCTGGCACGGCCAGGCGCTGACGAAGGTGTCCACCCAGCCCCTGGCGGTGCAGGGGCGGCGCGACCTCGGCGGCGTCTACTACGACGTCGCCTACGACCCGGGCAGCGACCGCGTCTTCGCGTCGAGCTACCTGGGCTCGCGGGTGGGCGTGACCAGCTCGGACCTGGAGCCGCAGGGTTCGGTGAAGACCGGCTTCGGAGCGCGCGCGCTCGCCGTCGATCCCGAGCGCTCCCTGCTCCTGGGATCCAGCGTCTACGACGGCGTGGTCCGGGTCTGGGACACACGAACCCTGAAGCGTCTCGCGACCTTGCCCCTCGGCGGGCACGTCAAGGACATCGCGGTCGATCCCGCCGCGGGGGAGGCGTGGCTCAGCTCCCGCTGCGGACTCTTCCGCATCAACCTGGACGCGCTCCTTGCGCGGGTCCCCCAGGACAGCTAAATCCCGCCCCCGGGAGGCCTGCCCGTGCCCCGTCGAACCGACATCGAGAGCATCCTCATCATCGGCTCCGGCCCGATCGTCATCGGTCAGGCCTGCGAGTTCGATTATTCCGGAACCCAAGCCTGCAAGGCGCTGCGTGAAGACGGCTTTCGAGTCGTCCTGATCAACAGCAACCCTGCGACGGTGATGACCGATCCGGACATCGCTGACGGCACGTACATCGAGCCGATCACGCCCGAGGCGGTCGAGAAGGTCATCGCCCGCGAGCGGCCGGATGCCCTGCTTCCCACCATGGGTGGCCAGACCGCGCTGAACGTGACGATGGAGTTGCACAAGCGCGGCGTGCTCGACAAGTACAAGGTCAAGCTGATCGGCGCGAACACGGAGGCCATCAACAAGGCCGAGGACCGCTCGGTCTTCAAGGCCCTGATGGAGGAGATCGGCGAGGAGATGCCGCGCGGCGGCTTCGCCTACACGATGGACGACGCCTGGGAGCTGGTGAAGGACACAGGCTACCCCGCGATCATCCGGCCCTCCTACACGCTGGGCGGCAGCGGCGGCGGCGTGGCCTACAACCGCGAGGAGTTCCAGCGCATCGTCGAAGGCGGCCTGCGCGCCAGCCCGACCACCGAGGTCCTCATCGAGGAGTCGATCCTCGGCTGGAAGGAATACGAGATGGAGGTGATGCGCGACCTCCGGGACAACGTCGTCATCGTCTGCTCCATCGAGAACTTCGACCCGATGGGCGTGCACACCGGCGACTCGATCACGATCGCGCCGGCGCAGACGCTGAGCGACGTCGAGTACCAGCGGATGCGGGACGCCTCGATCAAGATCATCCGCGCGATCGGCGTGGACTCGGGCGGCTCCAACATCCAGTTCGGCGTGAACCCGAAGGACGGCCGGCTCATCATCATCGAGATGAACCCGCGGGTGAGCCGCAGCTCCGCCCTCGCGAGCAAGGCCACCGGCTTCCCCATCGCAGCCATGGCCGCCAAGTTGGCCGTCGGCTACACGCTGGACGAGATCCCCAACGCGATCACCCTGAAGACGCCGGCCGCCTTCGAGCCGTCCATCGACTACGTGGTCACGAAGATCCCCCGCTGGGCCTTCGAGAAGTTCCCGGGCGCCGAGACGA
>JAJDAI010000278.1 GCA_029261955.1 Deltaproteobacteria bacterium
CAGTGAACAAGCCCCGACCCGCGGGCGAGATCCGCCAGAGCCAGAGCATCTCGTCCTACGGGCCGGGCTCGATGGTCGATCTGCCTGACCACGCTGTCCTCATCGGTGGGCTCGACCACTGGGAGGGGCAGATGCAGTCCATCACGGAGGACCGCCTGGCCCGGAAGGTCCAGGAGATCCTGAACATCCCCTCCGTGAAGATGCGTGCTCCGCCGGTGGACGAGTCGGACCCCCGAGCCCCCCGAACCGGCATCGCGGCATTCAAGTTCCCCCACTGGTTTGTCGGCCAGTTGGACCCATCGGAGTCATGGACCGACCCCGCGACACGCAAGGAGTACCGCACGCGTCCGCTGGTCCACTACGAGTCGCTCATCCGGGGCAGGCACATGGACGACCGCCGCAAGCGGCACAAGGTCGTCCCGGTGCGCTTCGTCCAGGGCTGCCCCAACGGGCACATCAGCGACATCCAATGGCACAACTTCGCGCACAACAGCTTCAAGGACCCCTGCCGCGGGCAGTTGTGGCTGGACGAGGGCGGCTCGGGCAACGACATGGCCGACATCTTCGTGCGCTGCGAGGCCTGCCGGCGCCGGCGCCCGTTGTCGAACGCGAAGCTGCCCGAGGGTGGGGCGCTGGGGCAGTGCGGCGGCCGGATGCCATGGATGGGGCCGATGGCCCGAGGCGTGTGCGAGGACCAGAAGTCAGGGCGCCCTCACGCGAACCGGCTGCTCGTCCGCACGGCCAGCAATGTGTACTTCTCCCAGGTGATCTCGGTGATCTCGATCCCGGAGCCGAACCAGGAGATCCGAGAGGCGGTCGACAAGGTCTACGAGTCCCATCTGAAGATCTGCACGGCGCTGGCGTTCATCGCGATGCTGCGGGGCATCGAGGAGGTCGCCGCCGCGCTGGACAACTTCACCGATGACCAGGTGTGGGCGGAGATCCAGCGTCGGCAGAACCCCGAGCCGCTGGTGGCGGGCGAAGAGAAGCCCATCAAGCAGGCGGAGATCGAGACACTGCTCGGCTCGAAGGAGTCGCTGGGCGAGGACAAGCCGTACAGCGACTGGTACGCCCGAGCACGCCCGCTGCACGACCTCCCGAAGGCGTTGACCGACCGCGTGGACCGCATCGTGCTCGTCCACCGCTTGCGGGAGGTGCGGGCGCTGATCGGGTTCACCCGGTTCGAACCTGCGGTCCCGGACATCGACGGCGAGCTTGCCCTCGACGTCCGTCGCGCGCCGCTCGCCCAGGACATGTCCTGGGTGCCGGCAGTCGAAAACCGGGGCGAGGGGATCTTCATCTCCTTCAGGCCGGACGCCATCCAGGAGTGGGCAGCGCGCCCAGAGGTCCTCGCCCGCGGGATGCACCTGCTGCATGGCGTCGAGGCGTGGGCGAGCAGGAAGGGTCTGCAGGGCTACGAGGCGCCCCCGGTGCTGCTGCCCTACATGATGCTGCATACGATGGCGCACCTGCTCATCACGGCCGTGTCCCTGGAGTGCGGGTACTCCGCGTCGTCGATCCGGGAGCGGATCTACGCGGGCGAGGCGGGGTACGGGATCCTGCTCTACACGGGCAGCCCCGGCTCGGAGGGCACACTGGGCGGCCTCGTCCAGGTCGGTCACGCGATCGAGCGCCACCTGGCGTCGGCTTTGGAGATGGGTCGCTTGTGCTCCAACGACCCCGTATGCGCGGCCCACCGCCCCGACGATGCGCTTGAAGAGCGGTTTCTGCACGGTGCGGCGTGTCATGGATGCCTGCTGATCGCGGAGACCTCCTGCGAGCGGCGCAACGAGTACCTGGACCGCTCCCTCGTGGTCTCGACGGTGGAGCGCCATGGCGCCGAGTTCTTCCCGGCGGGCACGCTGTAGTGGGCTCGCTCCGCGACCTGAGCCGGGCAGACCTGCAGCGTCTCGCGGAGGGGCTGCAGACGGGGAAGCTCGTCCCGACGTACGCGGAGAGCAGCGTGGGGCGCTACGTCGGTGCGTCGAGCCGGGACGTCGCGGCGGCCGAGCTTCGACGTCTGCACACGCTCGGGGTGCCCCCGCAGCACATCGCCCTGACGGCCCGGCTGCTGGCTGAGGAGCGCGAGGCATCGCAGGCCATTCGGGACCGGATCGACCTGGTCTGGACTGGCCCCGAGGTGGCGGGCAGCCGCAGCCGCGACTCCGCGACCGTTGCGCGGGAACTGCTCGGGAGAGCGAAGCGGTCCGTGTTGCTGGCGAGCTACGTCATCGACCCCAACAGCGAGAAGGCCCGAGCGTTGCTCGGCAGCCTGGCCCAGCAGATGGATGCCAACCCGGACCTGCTGGTACGGCTGTTCATCAATGTGGCGCGGCCCTGGCTCAACGGCGTGCCCGACGATCGGGACGACGAGCTACTCGTCGCCGAGGCGGCGGTACAGGTGCGCCACGTCTGGCCCGGCGAACGCCTCCCCCAGGTGTTCTACGACCCCCGAGCGCTCGCGCGCGGCCATGGACCGAGGGCGTGCCTGCACGCGAAGGTCTTCATCGTGGACGGCGAGCGCGCGCTGGTGACGAGCGCCAACCTGACCGAAGCCGCGCACGAGCGAAACATCGAGGCGGGGGTCCTGATCGACGACGCGGATGTGGCGGCTTCACTGGAGCGGCAGTTCATGTCTCTGGTGGACGCGGGGCTGCTGGTGGCGATGCCGGGGATGGGTTGAGGAGATGGCGGACGATGGTTCGAAGCTGCTGCTCATGGGGGCTGCTGGGCTGGGGCTGGGCGCCTACCTGGAACAGCGCCGACGCGCGAAGCTGCGGCTGAGCCGCGCCGAGCGCGAGGAGCCAGACGTGGTCTTGGAGGTCGTCGCGGAGGTCGGGGGTCTTCTCGAAGCGTGCGTCCTGCTAGAGGACTTCAAGCGGGAGGCCGACTTCCGGGACGCGATCGCGGGCTACATCCAGGAGCACAGCGAACTGGATGTCGAGATCGAGGCATCCACCCGTGAGGGTCGACCCGACATCCTCGTCGAGGGGGTGCTGGCGCTGGAACTGAAGCTGCGACCGAAGCGTGGCCATCTCCACCGCGCCGTCGGCCAGACCGCGGAGTACGCGCGGCGGTGGGTGACCTGGCTGGTGCTGGCGGACACGAAGGAGAGCAAGGTCCAGCATCTGGTCGACCTGCTTGCCGACTCGGACATGGATCACGTCGCTGTCTGGGCGCTGCCGCATGGGGACGACGGGGACGACGACGACGACGGCGAGTAGCTGAGACCGGGTACTGGAGCCGGGGCGGTGCGAGGAGCACGGCGGGGGAAGCAGCCTTGAGAATCACTTCGAAACAGCGCGCCCTCTTCGGGCTACTCCGGGAACGTGACCGCACCGGTGGGGTTGTCACCCGCGGCGAGATCCTGGAGGTGACCGGCTACACCGCCGCCTCCTTCCGTACCAACGTGGGCAAGGGGCTGTACTCACGCTTCCTCTCGGAAGTGCGGCCTGGGGAATACGAAGTCACGGGCGCTGAAGACGTCACGGTCGAGCAGTTTGTCCAGTGGACGACGCAGAGCCTCTACGTCCGCGAGCTGGGCTACCGCTGCGACTCGCGCCTTGCCAAAGCGCTCCTGCGGAAGTCCCGCGACAACATGATCTTGGCGCTGGAGTTGTACAACCGGCCCTCCCTGGAGAACCGCCTCGACGCCTTTGCCATGCTGTTCTGTGCGGCCTGGGAGCAACTCCTCAAGGCGAAGCTCATCGAGAAGGACGGCGAGGCCGCCGTCTTCAGGGACACCAGCAAGCCTGGGCCGCGGAAGACCGTGGGGCTCCAGCACTGCGTCGATGGCATGGGCAGCGCAGACCCCATCCGTCGAAACCTCCTCCGCATCAAGTTCCTCCGAGATGAGGCGACGCATCTGACGATGCCCGAGGTCCAGGGGGTCGCGTCTCACCTGTTCCAGGCGGGCGTCTTGAACTACTCGCGCGTGTTCCGCGACTTCGCCGGGGAGCCCTTCCTCCCCAAGAGCCCGCTCGGCTTGCTGACCCTTGTTGCCGATACTCGCCAGCCGACACCCGTCCACCTCAAGCGCGCCTACGGCCAGAGTGTGGGCTCCGAGATCCTGGACCTTGTGCGGACCCTTGCAGAGGAGATCGAGTCCGCGGCGGACCCGTCTTTCGCAATCCCCCTGGCGTACTCCCTCGTGCTCACATCGACGGCGGGAGAGGCCGACATCGTGCTCTCCAAAGCGACCAATGCGGCGCGCGAGGTTGCCGTCGTCGTCAAGCCGAAGGACCACAAGAAGACTCATCCCTACAAGCAGAACGACGTCGTCCAGCGGGTGAACATCGAGGTGCGCACCCGGCTCCGCACCGAGCAACTTGAGGTGGCGCTCGTCGGCCGCGACAAGAGCGGCCAGCCTGTCTTCAACCGCCACGACTTCACATGCATCGCGAGGAAGGAGCGGTGGAAGAACGGCGAGAACCCGTTTCACCACCCTCTGACCGAGGACGAGCCTGTTTTGCACACGTACTCGGAGCAGGCTGTCGACTTCATCGTGGGGCGGGTAGTCGACAGGCCGGAGTACCTCCGCAATCTGCGGGCGCGCCACCGGCGCAATCGGCGATCCTGATCGGCACCCGCAGGGCTTGAGTCAGACCTGCCCGCAGTGACGTGGACTGGCTCGGCGTCCCGACGTTGTGCGGCTCGCTGCCGGTGGTGGAGCCTGGGTCCATGCCGAAGTTCGTGCCGATGAAAGGTGCACGTGCGCTACCGGAGTTCGAGGAGCGCAAGCAGTGGCTGGCCGCTCGCGGCGGAGGTTACGCGGCGTTGTGAGATCCCGAGCTTCCGGCGGGGCAGAAGCTGTCGCGCCCGTTGGGAGACAGCCCGGTGCTCATGTCTCAATGCGTCTGGCTGGCTGCCCGTAGACCGGGGGGAGCGGGCCCACCGGAGGCGCTGGGGAGGGGTTACGCCGACCGGAGGTTCGGATCCCCGTGATGGGCCGCCAAAGGACCCGGCACCGCGGCCGGCCTCCTCGCCCTGCAAGCCCTCGATCGCATCGCTACTGTGCCCCTCGTCATGCCCCTGACCCACAGCGCCTTCCTCGTCACCATCGACGCCTCCGGCACGGCGAAGAAGTACGTGGCGCTTGCCCGTGATCTGCCCGACGCGGCGAAGCAGGCCGTGCTCCGCGTGCGGGCCGCGGGCGATGCCCCGTCCCGTGTGACGAGCATCCAGTGGCTGGCGCCGGCGCTCATGGGGCACGAGGCCCACAAGGCCGCCCCCCTGGTGCAGGTCTCCGCCTCAGCACCAGCCCAAGCCGCCCGGTCCACGGGCAAGGGCAGGGAGAAGACTGCCGCGTCTACGAGCGGGGCCAAGCACAAGCCCAAGGCTCGCGGCAGCACGCGGGCCGAGCAGCTTGTTGCGCTCCTGGGGGACAACGGCGGCCAGATGCACGTGCAGCAGATCGCCGCGGGCCTCCAGGTCAACGTGGTCAACGCCCAAAACGCCGTGGCGTCCGCGCTGAAGCGGGGATTGGTGAGGCGGATGGGGAAGCGCAGCGGCCTGGTCGCGCTGGTCTCGGACGAGCCGAAGCAGGTGCAGACCTCATCACGGTCAAGGAGCGGCGGGCCGACCAGGCAACAGCAGCTGCTGGGCCTGCTCAAGAGCCGTCGCGAACCGCTGCATGTATCCGCGATCGCAGCCGCGTTGGGCATCACAGGCGCCAACACGAACAACCTCGTCGCAGCGGCCGCGAGGAGAGGACTTGTGCAACGCGGCCCCCGCGGTGCTGGGCTCGTGGGCCTCCCAGGGCAAGACCTGGAGCCGGCGCTCGCCGCCGACGGGCGGGCTTCACGCCCGAGTCGGGCGTTCAAGGTGCCGCCGGGCACAACCCGTGCGCAGCAACTTGTGCTGCTCCTGCGGGAGCGCGGGCCGCGCCTCCACGTCGGCGAGGTCGCAGGCGCGCTCGGGATAACCCGGCAGCACACCAACAACGTGGCTTCGAGGGCGGTCGCCAGCGGATGGGTGGCGAGGGTTGAGGGGGAGCGTGGCATTGTCGAACTCGGGGCGAGGGCCGGTGAGGTCGTGGCGAGCAGGGTCTCTGGTGCACAGGTGCCCCTGGCTCCCGAGATCGTGCTGCTGGTTACCCGTGCCGATCAGGTCGTCGCCACCCTGGTGGCCCGCGGCGGCGAGGCCCACAACTCGGAGATCGCGGAAGCCCTGGGTACGTCGATCGCGAACGCGCGGGCCTGCATCCGGTCCGCGGTCGTCCAGGGCCTGGTGAGCTACGTCGGCAAGGGCACCGGCCGTGTCGTCCTGGTCGAAGACGAGGCCCTGCATCGTCGCAGGAAGCGCGTGCCCCCACGGCATGAGCAGCTTGTTGCGCTCCTTCGACGCACCGGGGAACACATGCATGTGCGCGAGATCGCGTCGGCGCTGGAGATCAGGGTCGAGCAGGCGCATGGCGCCGTGCAGAGCGCGCTGGCCAAGGGCCTTGTGCGACGGGTCGGGCGGGCCTCAGGCATCGTCGCGCTCTCCGACGGCGACCCCGCGGAGGGGCGGGCCGCTGCGGAGCCGAGACCGCGTCCATCCACCCGTCGACGGAAGGTTCTCGAAGCGCTGCGTCAGGCCGGCGGAGAGGCCTCCGCGCTGCAAATCGCGGACGGCCTGGAGATCAGCGTCGACGGGGCGTGGCGCGCCATCTCCCAGGCGGTTCGGCGGGGCTGGGTGCGTCGCCTAGACAACGGGCGTGTGGCCCTGGTGGCCGGCTTGATGGAGGGGAGCAAGCAGCCGCCCGTGGACCCGGACACGCTGCCTGCAATTCAGAAGCGCACCCTCGCGGCGTTGCGCGCGCTGGGCAGGCCAGCGACGGCCAAGGAGATCGCGGTCGTGATCGGGGGCCGGCCGCGAGGGGCCGGAAACGCCGCTGCAGCATTGGTCGAGGCGAAGCTGGCAGTACGGCTCGTGGGGGCGGACAAGCCGCGCTACTTGGCGACGCCGTAGCACGACTGGGTGGGTGATGCACATCTTGGTCATCCCCAGCGTCGCGGTCGTGTCCTCGCTCGCGCTACTGCGCCCCGTCGAGCACGCTGAAGCCTGAAGGCGGGACCCCGACGAAGCGGGGCCCCCGGAGGCGTGGGGGGGGTCGCGCCAACCGAAGGGCCCCTGATGCGCCGTGTTGGGTGAGCTTGAAGCTGACCGGGCACCGAGGACATCCTGCTCCGACGCCCCGTGCCGCGCAAGACCCAGCTCAACTCGGTAGGCTCGGCCCCATGGGGGAGTCGCAGCTGCAGGCCTACACCGCCACCTTCGCCGCGGGCGAGGGGACGCGCGAGTACGTGGTGGTCGGGGCCAGCCTGTTGGAAGCCGCTGAGGCTGCCCAGGCCGCTGCTGGGAGCCGTGGCACCCAGGTGATGGTGCTGAGGGGCCTGAAGCGCCTGGGAGCCGTGCTGGGGCCCGGCCCGAGCGGGCAGAGAGCTGCGCCTGAGTTTCGGTCAGCGCATGATCTGGAGGTGGCCGAAGCCACAGAGCCCGCCCCCGAGACCATCGAGCCGCCGCGGCCCGCACGCCGAGCCGCCACCCGAACTGAGCAGCTCGTGGCCTTCCTCGACGGCGTAGGCGGGCGAGCCCATGTGTCCGACATCGCGCAGGGGCTGGGGACCAGCGCCCCGAACGCGCACAACATCGTCTACTCCTCGCTCAAGAAGGGGCGCGTGGAACGTGCCGGAAGCAGCACGGGCGTCATCCAGCTCGTCGGCCATGTCGGCGAAGAGGAGCCCAAGAGAAAGGCCAGGAAGCCGAGGCGGGAGTGGGGTGGCCGGGTGGTCCGGGCCCATCAGGCTGTCGACGCGTTGAAGAAGCTGGGTGGGCACGCGCACACGCGGCGGATCGCGCATGAGATGGGGGTCAGCGTGGCCATTGCTGCCTCGGCCATCCAGGCGGCCAAGCGGCAGGGGTTGCTGGAACGGGTCGGAAGAACTGGGCAAGTTGTTCTGCCCGGTCAGGTCGCGCCGGAGCCCGAGCCGAAGCCGAAGCCACCACCGAAGCCGCGGGACACTTCA
Organism: Deltaproteobacteria bacterium; assembly: GCA_029261955.1. Classification (GTDB taxonomy): domain Bacteria; phylum Myxococcota_A; class UBA796; order UBA9615; family UBA9615; genus CALCXL01. The sequence goes on from JAJDAI010000278.1 coordinate 8,010, forward strand.
AAGGCAAAGGCCCGCTTGGCAGCGCGCGCAGAGGAGGCACGGGTGGCCCGTCGGGCAAGACGCGCAGCGGATCGCGCGGCGAAGCTCAGCGGGGACGCGGCCGAGGTCCCCGAGGAAGCGCCCCAGCTGGTTGCCGAGCGGCCGACCTCCCCAAAGAAGCCGCGCAAGACCAGTGCGCAGCTGGTGCTGCGATCCCGCGTCTACCGCACCCTCAAGGAGCTGGGCACGCCCTGCTCAGCGAAGGAGATCGCCGAGCAGCTCGGCTGTCGCCCCCGGGAGGCTGGCAATGCGGCCGTCGTGCTGGTCGAGGCTGGGCTGGCGCGTCGGGTCGGGGAGGACAAGCCCGCGCACTACCAGCTCGCGGCCCAGTCGTAGGGCGCTCCGTTCGCTGGTGGCGTGCTACGAGGCCACCGGCATCCGGCCCCGAGGAGCGCCTTGCCGACGTGCTGGTCCGCCCCTTCGGCGGCGGTTCAGGGGCCAGGCCGCCGAGGGCCCCGACGCGGTCGAACCCGTCCTCGCTGAGGCCCCTGAGCGCCCCCAGGGCGTCGATGGCGCGCAGCGGGCGATGCCTGGCCCGCTCGGGGCCGAGGGGCGCGCACAGAAGGGCTGCGGGGGCGGGGCGGGAAGCACTGGGAGGGCTGGGGCCGAGAATCGGGTGAAGACGCCGAGACCGCGAGCATGCTGGCTGGGCTGGGCGACGAGATTGTTGTGCGTGCGCTGGACAGCATCGGCACGGCGCGACGGTTGGGGGATGTGATGGTGGGCTTGTGGGACCTGGGGCAGGATGTGGACGAGCCCGCCCTTGTTCGTGAAGCTGCTGGGGGGAGGACAAGATGAACAAGCTGAAGAACGGCGAGGTGGCACAGGCCATCTACGAGATCACTGCTGCTGCGGAAAAGCATGGTCGTGCAGTGAGCGCGCTGCTGAATACCGGAAACCGCTTCGAGGGCTGGTGGCAGGGAACCCTGCTCGCTGGATTCTCGCGAGAGCCGTGGGACCGTCGCCCGGGATGGAATCCCGAGAGCAACGAGGCTCCTGCGGGCGTCGCGATGGAGTGCTCCTGGGAGGTCGGGGATAGGCGCAAGCGATACACCCGGCAGTCAGGGCGCGAGGCAAAGCAGATCGACCTCTTGGTCACGCGAGGCCGGCCCGGTACCCGCATCCATCTCATCGAACTCAAGTTGCTCGACGGCGGATGGAGCACTCACGAACGGTCTCAAGTGCCGGGCATCGTGCACGACATGGAGGCGCTCCGATCCATGGAGAACTGGGAGGAGACGTCCAGCGCTTGGTCTGTGGTGTTGGCGTTCGGGTTCGAGAAGAAGGGGGAGGTCTGGGACGCGCTTGAGCCTGCCGAGGGGCTGGCGAAGGAGACCTGGATGAAGGAGTTGAGCTTGAAGGACTGCCGCACGAGGGCGTGGGTGGTGGGGTTGCGGGTCTGCTGAGACAGAGTCGGAAGCGTCTGAACGGAGCAAGTGGGGTGTGGGGGCATCTGAGCCGCATGCACCCGGAATGACCCTTCGGGGACCGCGGCGGGATCGCTGGGCATCACGTCTGTGCCCGTCCCCGCCTCATGTTCGAGGGAGTCGGCGGTTCGCCGACTCGACCCAGAGGAGACCTCATGTATAGCCTGGACGCGATTGATGCGGTCTCCGGCTTCCTCCCGGGAAGCTTGATCGCCACGGAACCGCTGCGGATGGCAGAGCCCAGTCAGTCCGTAGCGGAACTGTGGGACTGGATGCAGCCTTCGGCGCTCGACATCACAGCCGTACTTCTGCAACTCGACGGGCCCCTGCGGTTCGCGTCGCGAAACCCGGAGTGGGCCGGCTCCACCACGCCTGTTGCGGATGTCGCCCTGCCCGTGCCGGCCGACGCAGTCCTGACCTCAACCGCTCCGCTCATCGACGTATTGGAACGCTTGAACGTCCTGCCCTTCTGCTTGTTCGGAGAGTCGCCGACGGCGATCGCCACGACAGCAGACCTGGGCAAGCCCGCGGCGAGCCTCTGGGCATTCGGCCTCCTGCTCTCCTTCGAAGATGCGCTGCTCCAGTTAGTCCCCAGCTTGAGCGACAACCTCTGGCGCGCATCGCTGCGAGCGGAGCGAAAGACGACCTTGGAGCAGACGATCACCAAGAGGCGCGAAAAGGGCACCTTCATCACGGATGGCCACTGCCTCCACCTCACGGACAAGTGCAACCTCGGCAGGAAGTACATCGCCGGTGAACTGAACATCTCGAAGCGGGAGTGGGACCGGCGAGTCGGGAGCGTCGACGAGATCAGAAACGACCTCGCGCACGGACGGCCGCTGGGAACGTCGCTTCGGGATGGGCCTGGCGGCGCACTTCGCCGGCTCCTGGCACTCCGCGGACTTGTGGGAGACCTCTGGCGACTCGTCGAAGATCGCCCTCAGATCTGGAAGGCGTACCAGAACACCCAGATCGAGCTTGATGGTGGCCCGCCCGGCGCCGTGTTCTGGATGCTCTCAGGGCAGAATCCGTGGGACCTACAGCAGCCCGAGAGCGTCAACCTCGCGCGCCACGAGGCGCTCTGCGATCAAGTTCGGAAGGGCGCCCTGTTCGCTGGCGAAGGCTACGGCCGATCGGCCGCCGGCGAGGGAGCGTGGGCGGAGCGCATGGCGGTGATGGTCGGAGGGAGTGACGAGATCGCGTGCGACCTTTCACGTCGATTCGGGCAGCGCTCGGTGTTCCGCATCGAGGACGGCACACTTCACGTCATCGAGGTCGCGACGGGCGCCGTACGGGGCACCCGGCGGCTCTCAGGGACGAGCAGTTGGGGCTGACGGCGAGGGGCGACTAGCCGTGGGTGTCCGGTGCTGGCCCCCTACACGACCGCGGGAATCGTCCTGAGTGGCGCGATGCTGAACGTCACGTGGGCCATCTGCCGGTAGCGGTCGTCAGGCCCGGAGAGCGAGGTCCACCACCAGCGCAGCGTGGTCCACCGGCCCCACGCCGATGATCCCCTCGGCCACGTACCGCGCCAACACGACTTCCACGCCGTCCCGTACGAAGACGTGGTCCACCGCGCTCCCCGTCCCGTTGCGGCCCTGGAAGCTCCAGCCGCCCCCGGCGGGCGCATGCCGCCACCCGGCCTCCCGAAGCTGCCGCAACGGCTCCTGGTCGCGCCTACGGCCCCGCGACGGGTCGATGTTCAAGTCCCCGATCAGCAAGTCGCCCTCGAAGCGGGGCAGCATCTCGTCCGACGCGCCGTACCAGTCTGCTGCCCGCGGCCACATCGGTACTCGTGCACCCGTCATGGCGAGGTCGCCCGTCTTCACCGAGAGGAAGCCGCAGCCGTTGCACGGGTGCATGCCCGAGCGGTCAGAGGTCACCTCGATGGGCCATCGACTGGCGATGAAGACCTGGTTCCACCACGCGTCCTTGCCCCGGCGGAGGAGGCTGTCGGAGGCGGCGATGTGCGCGAGGCCCGCGTTGGCCAGCGCGGCGCGAAGCTCGGGACGGCCCTGCCCCTCGACGTACTCCACGAGGACCAGGCTGTCGGGCTGCTGGGCCAGGAGCGAGGTGAGGACGGACGGCGGAATGGGGCGCGCCCAGGTCTGATGACCGACGCTCAAGGAGGCGATGCGCATCGCGGGCCATGATGCAGGACGGACCGCCCCGCTGCCGGCCACCTGTCCAGCGAAGCAGACCGCCTCCACTGATATCGTTCCCAGCGATGGGGACGAACAAGGTCAATCTTCTCAAGGCCGACGGCTACGCCGCGTTGATCGCGGTGCAGAAAATGGCCGATCTGATCGTGGCGGCGGTCCGCGGCGAGCCCGGGCCTGTCGAAATCCGAGTCGAGGATGCCAGGTTCAAACTCTGGGATGACCTGACCGTCCTCTATCGCGACGCCAACGGCACCGAGCGGTTGGAGGCGTGGCAGGTCAAGCGCCAGACGGGGAAGCTCAAGAAGCAGCAAATGGTCGGTCTGCTGCAGGCCCTGGCGGAGCAACCCGGGATCGATCGTGCCGTGTTCGCGGTGAAAAGCATGGTGGACGTGACTGGTGTGGCGCCGCTGGCGGGTCTGGAGTCCCTGTGCGCCCGCCTCCAGAGTCCCGACCTCGACCGCGGGCTCCTGCCGAGGACGCTGTCGAAGGACCAGACGGCGTGGCTGCGAGTGGCTTCCCCGCTGGTGGGCGGCGGACTGGACGAGGCCGTTGATCTCCTCGCATGCCACAGCGTTGAAGCTCGGGGGACGGACGGCGTCGTCAGGGAGCACATCGCGGACAAGCTGCGCGCCGTCGCGGTCCGTCCCGAGGAGCTACGCGATCGGCTCCGCGCCTGGGGCAGGGACACGATGGACTCGGCGGGCGTCATCACTTGGGAGGTGCTTGAGCCGCAGGTTGCGCCGTTCTTGACTCGTGCGCTGGGCGCGGAACGACCGCGAACCCCCGAGGTGCAGTACAACGCCGAGGTCGGCCAGAGCATCCATGTCCAGGGGGACGCGGTGTTCAACTTCGCCGCACCCGCCCAGACCGGCAACGCAGTCGTCTTGGAGAATGAGGAGCCCAGAGGCGGAACGGAAGGCCGCGGGGACTGGCGCAGCATCGCCGCGTCGGTCGATCTGAGCGGTCCCGTTGTCGGGGACTACAAGCGGCTCGTTGAAGAGGCCCTGCACGCTGCCAGACTCCGTCCCGAACTTGTGATCGCGGATGGGCGTTGGCGCTCCCTCAGCGTCCGAGCCTGGGCGCCTCCTGGCTTCAGTGGAGGTAGTGGCGACGTCGGTCGGATAGCCCTCCAAGCACTCAGGCTTGAGCTTGAGAGGCCCGTCCACGATCAGGGTGGCGATGTGCCCCAGGCCGCGCGGGACGCCGACGGCCTGCAGCCTGCGGGGAGCCCGAGCTTGGCGGTGGCTGGGTGGTTGCCGCTGCCTGCCGAGATGGCCGTGGGGGACGCGCATGT
>JAJDAI010000279.1 GCA_029261955.1 Deltaproteobacteria bacterium
GCCTCCTCGGCGGGCTCGCTGTCCTCGGCCGGCTCGGAGCCCCCGTCCTCGGCGGGCTCCTCCTCGAATTCGGCCTCGAACTGCGGCGTGGGCTCCTCCTCCTCCTCGGCCTCCTCCTCCGGCTCGGGGGCCGGTTCGGGCTCGGGCTCGGGCTCGGCTTCGCGCCGGGTGCGGCGACGCTGGTCGTCCTCCTCGGCGTCCGGCTGCACCACCTCCACATCCTTCATGTTCTCGGGCTCACGCATGAGCCAGGGGATGGGCGGCGCGAGCAGCTCCCAGTCGGGCAGCTTGCCGTCCACGGGCTTGACCCACTGGACGATGTTGAACTCGACGCGCCGGTTCTCGGCGAGGGCCTCCTCGGCGGCGCCGGACTTGGCGGGCACCGCTTCGCCCATGCCGCGGTAGCTCAGGCGCGCGGCGCTGAGGCCGTTCTCCACCAGCCAGCGGAAGACCGAAGCCGCGCGGCGGTTGGACAGGTCCCAGTTGTAGGCGACGTCGCCCTCGAAGGACGCGTGCCCCTCGATGAGGACCATGCCCACGTCGGCGCGCGCCTTCATGATGCCCTTGACCGCTTCCAGCACCGGGTAGGAGCTCGGGAGCAGCACGTCGCTGTCCAGCTGGAACTGGATGGGCGCGTTGATCTCGATGCGGTTCAGCTCTTCGCTCAGCTCGGCCACCGGCGGGGGCTCCGGTTCGGGCTCGGGCTCCGGTTCGGGCTCGGGCTCGGGCTCGGGATCCGGCGGCAGGTCCTCGATGGGATCGGGCTCGGGCTCGAAGGTGACCTCCGGCTCGGGCGGGTCGGGTGCGGCGTGGCGCCAGGTGACGCCCATGAGCACGCGGGGCGCCGCGGAGCCGTAGCCGCCGTTCAGCCCGGCGCCGACGCCGATGTCCACGACCACCATCTTGGCGGGCAGGAAGCGCACGCCGAGGCGCACGTCGACCGGGTTCTCGGCCGCGCCGTCGAAGAAGTGCAGCACGCCGGCGCGCGAGCTGAACTCGCCCATGATCTGCAGCCGCTCGGGCACCGCCCAGACGTGGGCGCCGATGAGCAGGCCCAGCTCCACCCCGAGATCCAGGTCGAAGCCGGTCTGCACCCGCTCCCGGATCATCGAGTTGAGCTCGAAGCTGACGCCCGCGCGGGCGTTGGACAGCTCGGCCACCAGGCCGGGCGCCGCGCGGGGCTTGGTCTCGCCCGTGAAGGTGTTGCGGGTCGAGGTCGGGAAGTAGAAGCGCCCGTTGAGCGCCAGGGCGAAGGGCCCGACATCGAGCATCTGCCAGGCCACGTCCAGGCGGAGATCGCCGGCGGCGAAGCCCCCGATGGGGTGGTCAGCGAAGTCCCCGTCCTGCCCGTAGAGCGGCATGCTCAGGCCGACGCCGAGGCCGTCGAGCAGGGTGGCCCAGCCCCCCAGGTGCACACCCAGGCGGTTGGCGACGACGTTGGCGATGCGGCCGCTGTTGTCGACCACGACGAGGGGCGCGCGCTCGTACTGGAGCACCACGCCGGCCCGGAAGGTCCACTGGCGACCGGGGCGCGCGCCGCCGCCTCCCATCAGCCCGGTGGGGGCGAAGGTGGGCCGGAGCATCGCGATGTCCATGTCCCCCTGCTCGGCGTGAGCGATCGAGGGCAGGACCAGCAGCAGGATCAGGAGGAGGCGGGCCATCAGCGGCTCCTCCGCGGGATCGCGAACAGCAGGAGCAGGGCCCACAGGGCCGCAGCGCCGGGCTCGCTGCCCACCTGGCTGCAGTCGCAGGCGACCTCGTCGTCGCACTGGTTGTCCGGCTGATCGCACTCGACGGGGGTGGCGCACTCGGGGTCTTCCCCGTTGCAGTCCTGGTCGATGCCATCGCCGCAGGTCTCGGCGATGAAGGGGTTCACGTTCTGTTCGGCGTCGTCGCAGTCGCCGCACTGCAGCGGCGTGTTGAGCGGCTGGCAGTCCGCGCAGGGCGTGAAGGCGTCGCCGTCGCGGTCGGGCACGTCGGGCGTGAGGAAGGAGCAGTCCTCGTCCATGCCGGTGCACTCGGCTTCGGCCGCGCCGGGGTTGATCTCCGGGTCCGCGTCGTCGCAGTCCGAGCTGTTGGACGCCGTGCCGGCGGGCTGGCCGAGGCAGGTCTGGGTGGGGACGAGCAGGGAGTCGCCGTAGCCGTCGCCGTCGGTGTCGGGCCAGTAGCGCGGCGGGATGATGCCGTTGTCGGGCAGGCCGTCGCAGTCGTGATCGGCGGCGTCACAGACCTCTTGCTGGTCGGGGTTGACCAGCTCGTCCGAGTCGTCGCAGTCCCCCGTGCAGGGGCGGAAGCCGTCGAGGTCCTCGTCGCGCTCCGCCGCCGGCAGGCTGCCGTCGCAGTCCTGATCGACCCCGTCACAGAGCTCCTCGGCGCCCGGGTAGATCTGGAAGTCGAAGTCGTTGCAGTCACCGCCCGGGATGCCGCCGACGCAGTCCTCGGCGCCGGCGCAGAAGCCGTCCTGATCGATGTCGATGGTCTCGGGCACGCCGTAGAGCAGCGTGACGCGCCCCTCGACCAGCTCGTCGCCGCTGTAGGACCAGGAGCCGATCACCACATCGTCGTAGGTGTCGCCGTTCACGTCGCCCGCCGCCTCGACGGCCGAGCCGAAGAAGGACACGACGGCGCCGCCGTCCACCACACGCGACGCGGTGGGGCTGGGGCCGCTCGCGCCGCCGGCGTGCACGAAGACCTGGCCCTCGTCGGGCAGGTTGATCTGCGCGTGCGGGGCGCCGATGACGAGGTCGTCGTAGCCGTCCGCGTTGAGGTCCGTGGGGCCCGCGAGGGCGTGGCCGAACCAGGCGCCGGAGACCTGGCTGCTGAGCACGAGGTCCGGGTTGGCGGCCGGGCCGCTCGTTCCGCCGAGCCAGATGAGCACGCGGCCGGTGTCCGGGGCCACGCCGTCGAAGTGCGGCTCCGAGACGACGACGTCCGCGAAGCCGTCCCCGTCGAGGTCCCCTGCCCCGCCGAGCGTCGCGCCCAGGTGCGCTGCCTCCTGCGCGCCCTCGGTCTCCCAGCTGGCCGTGACCTCGGGGCCCGCGATCGAGCCGGAGTGCAGCCAGGCGGCGCCTTCCCCCTCGACCGCGACGGTGTGCAGCGGCGCGCCGATGAGCAGGTC
>JAJDAI010000280.1 GCA_029261955.1 Deltaproteobacteria bacterium
GCGCGACGGCACGGTGCAGGCGCTGCGGGCCTGGCCGGGGGCCTTGCCGCTGCAGCTCGTCGAAAATGCCGATAATCGCGGTTTCGCAGCCGCGGCCAATCAGGCGCTCGGGCGTGCCCGGGTCCTGGAAGACGTAGTCGGGGTTGTCCTGCGGATCGAAGCTCGTCAGCTCGATCACGACGGCCTCGTCGGCCTCGGGCAGCGGCGTCGCGGCTCCGGGCCGCTGCCGGGCTGCGGGGTGGGAGGCGATCAGCCAGATCTCGCCGTCCAGGTCGAAGTCGACGGACACCGTGACCCGGCCGTCGGCGTCGCAGACGTTCTCGCCGTCGATGCCGCCCTGGAGCACCAGCGCGCCCTCGGCCGGCGCTCCGTCGAGGCGGACCTCCACCAGCACGTCGTGCGTGCCGGTGATGGGCGTGGCGTCGTCGTCGTCCTGCACCACCTCGGTGCTGTCGTCGTCGTCCGCGGGCTCGGGCTCGGGCTCGGGGCAGCCCGCCAACAGCAGCAGAAGCAGGAGGAAGCGCACGGAGCTCAGCGTGCGAGGTGAGCGTTGATGGCGTCCGCGGCCCAGTCGTCTTCCCCGTGGCCGGCGCGGCACTCGAGGATCTCCATGTCCGGCGAGATGACGCACTTCCCAGGCAGCGGCGTGCCGGGGTAGGCGGTCGCCTCGAGGATGTCCACGGCCTGGTTCGAGGTCACCGCGTAGTCCGGCGAGCCGATGTCGTACCAGTAGTCGGCCGCCTCCTGAACGGTCGGTGCCCCGCCGATCAGGCTCTGGAAGAGGATGACGGCGTAGCTGAAGTCCACGCCGGTGGCCTCGATGATGCGCTCGGTGCGGTCCTCTAGCTCGAGGGCCTCGGCCTTGCAGGCGCCGCACCAGGCGGTCGTGATGAAGAGCAGGTGGTAGGAGCCCGCGAGGTCGTAGAGGGGAAGCTCCTCGCCGCACTGGTCGACCAGCGTGACGTCCGCCATGACGTCGCCAGGCTGGTTGCCGGTCGCCTCCAGGTCGCCGGGATCGTTGTGGCCCCAACCGCAGGCGTAGCAGACCTCGTCCGCGTCCAGCGGATCGCTGACGCAGTCGAGCTCGTCCGCGTCGTCGATCCCGTCGCCGTCGCTGTCCGCCAGCTCGGGATCGGTGCCGAGCTCGGCCTCGGCGCAGTCGTCCAGCCCGTCGGAGTCCGCGTCGTTGGCGCAGTCGGGGCCCGCGGGGGCGTCGTCATCGTCGCCGCCACCGGTCGCGGGGCAGGCGATCAGCAGCGCGGCGAGCGCCAGAAACAGGGTGCGGACCATGGATCATCTCCGAGCGGCGACATCGCCGCGGGCCAATATGCCCTGCGACGATTTGTCGCACCATGGTGGAGATCACCCAGGGGCCGATTTCGGCCGTTCCCGCTGCCCTCGACAGTCAGATCTTGGTGGCGAGGTAGTTCTGGAGCCCGACCTGCTCGATGACGTCCAGCTCGGCTTCCAGGTGGTCCACCGCGGACTCCTCGCCCGCGAGGATGCCCTCGAGCAGCACCCGGGTGCCGTTGTCGCCCGCGTCGCGGCAGGCAGCGATGGCCCGGTTGAGCCGGTGCACCGCGTCCTGCTCCAGCTGCAGGTCGAGCTGGTGCATCTCGAGCACGGTCTCGCCGACCATGACCGGGTTCATGCGCTGCATGTTGGGCACGCCCTCGAGGAAGAGGATGCGGTCGATGAGCTTGTCCGCGTCCTTCATCTCGTCGATGGACTCGGCGTGCATCTCCGCGAAGAGCTTCGTGAAGCCCCAATTGGCGCACATCTTCGCGTGGATGAAGTACTGGTTGATGGCGGTGAGCTCCGCCGTCAGCACTTCGTTCAGCAGCTCGATGATCTTGGCGTTGCCCTGCATGTCTACTCCGGCCCGTCGGGGGGGGCGGGAATGTAGCAGGGGTTCTGGGCGGGGGCGCCGGGGCGAGGCGAGGAGCGCACGCGAGCGGCTCAGGCGAGGGCGCTAGCCGTCCTTGGCGATGCCTCGGACCGGGAGGAACGAGCCGCCCGTCACCGCGTCCCGCACGCGCGCGGCCAACCCGCTCAGGCGACCGGGGCCGTCGGTGGACAGCGCCTGGCGCTCCGAGGCGACGATGGCGTCGACCAGGGGCTTGCAGCCCCCACAGGCCGTGCCCGCCAGCCGCGCCTTGCCGCCCACCTCACCGCCACCCTCACGCACGGAGGCGCGGAGTTCGTGGTCGGTGACGCTGTAGCAGTGGCAGACGCGCATGAGGCCCTCGGGGTTCACTGAGGATCCTGCCTCAATGAAGTTGAGAATCAATCTCAATCTCAACTTTATGGTCGCATTCGCAGAAGCGGACCGCCACCCGCGATGGGGGGTGGCCCCGATCTTCTTGGGACAACCGGGGGGGGTCAGGGGGAACCCTGCGGGTTCCTTGGCAGAAGCCTGCGGCTTTGGCTCCATCGAGGGGAGCCAGCGGCTCCGTCGAGTGCCCCCCGAGCCCTCTACGCCAAGCGCGCCATCGCCTTTAACACCTGCGCCAGGTCATCCAGGCCGGGCAGGAAGACCTCGCGGTACATGCGGTCGCAGGCCCGCTTTCGGCCCTCGTCCGGCAGCATCCGGGGCGCGGGAGGCACCATCGCGGCCACCGCCGCGTCCAGCGAGCCGTGGAGCCCCGAGCCGGCTGCGGCCACCAGCGCCGCGCCGCGGGCCGCCAGCTCCTCGGACTGTGGGCGCAGCAGGGGCCGGCCCAGCACGTCCGTCAGGATCGACACCACGACGTCCGAGCGCGAGCCGCCGCCGCCGACCCGGATCTCGTGCACCGGCTGCCCGGTGGCCGCCTCCAGCGTCTCCAGGCCGCGCCGCAGGTCGAAGGCGATGCCCTCGAGCAGCGATCGGAACAGGTGCCCGCGCGTGTGAGTCTCCTTGAGCCCGGTGACCGTGCCGGTCTCCGACGGGTTCTGCAGCGAAGGCGACCAGCGCGGCCAGGTCATCACGCCGTCGGAGCCTGCGGGCACCGCCGCCGCCTCCTCGCAGAGCAGCGCCTCCACCGGCAGGCCGCGCTCCGCCGCGAGCGGGACGAGGTCCTGCGCCAGCTGCCGCGCGAACCAGGCCGCAGTCCACATGCCCCGGTAGACCATGTACTCCAGGTGCCAGGAGCCCGGCTCGCAGGACGCCATGGTCAGCCACTTGTAGCTCATGCTGGCGGTGGCCTTGGGCCAGGGCGTCGACACCGACGAGGCCGTGCCCAGGCTCACCTGCGCCACGCCGCGCTGCCCGAGCCGCACGCCCGCACCGAGCGCCTCGGCCTGCTTGTCCCCACCGCAGGCGTAGATCGGCAGGCCCGCCGGCAGACCGGTCTCCGCCGCTGCGGCCTCGGTCACGGTGCCGATCAGCTGCCCCGCCTCGACGATCCGCGCCAGCCAGCGCGCCTCGAAGGCCAGGAGCTTGTAGATGGGGCCGCCCTTCTCCCAGGCCCGCGCCTTCTGGTCGGCCGGCCAGACACCGACCATGCCCCCGGGCGCCATGGCCATCTCGCCGCAGAGCTGGTGGTTGAGCCAGGCTTCCAGCGGCACCACCCAGCGGGCGTCCCGCAGCAGCCCGGGCCGCCGCTCCCGCCACTGGCGCGGCACGGACTTGCTCAGCAGGCGGGGCAGCAGCGACTCGTCCCCCAGCACCCGCCAGGCGAGCCGCAGCGCGCGGCTGGGCTCCGACGACGAGCTCGCGGCGCGCCGGTCCAGCCAGGACACTGCGTCGCTGAGGGGAGTCCCCTGCCCGTCCGCGGCCAGGATGGTGTTGCGCTGCGTGGTCATGGCGGCCGCGCGGATCCGGCCGACATCGCCGCCCCAGGAGGCCAGGCAATCGGCCACCGAGCGGAACAGGCAGCTCCGGATGTCCTGGGGATCCTGCTCGACCGCCCCCTCCTCGGGGTGCTTCATCGGCTGGTGGGCGTGCTGTCCCTTGCTGAGCACCGCGCCGGACGCGTCGAAGAGCAGGGCCCGCGAGCTCTGGGAGCCGCTGTCGAGGGCCAGGACGAGATCAGCCTGCTGGGGGGTCGTCATGGCGGCGGAGCTTACCGCGGCGCGGTTGCGGGACCCCCGATCTGCGGGCAGGATGCGGCACTTTTCAGGAGAGAACGCCGACGTGGCCGAGGTCGAAAAGTTCCAGTTCGAGCGTGCTCCCACGATCCGGCCCCGCGAGGTGCAGGCGCGGGTCTCGCACACGCGTTGGATCGCCGAGGGCACCCTCGAGATCTCCTTCGAGCCCACCTCCGAGCCGATGTTCCCCTTCGTGCCGGGCCAGTACGTCTCGATCGTGCTCCCCGCGGACCCCGAGCAGGGCCTGCGCCGCGAGCTGCGCCCCTACTCGATGTGGAACCACCCCACCGAGGACGACCGCGTCGTCACCGTGGTCAAGATGGTCGACGGCGGCCGCTGCAGCGCGCTGCTCGCGGCCATGAAGGTGGGCGATCCGCTCACCTTCGTGGGCCCGCTGGGCAACTTCACCCTGCGCCGCCCCCTGCACAGCAGCCTCTACTTCGTCGCGACGGGGACCGGCCTCGTGCCGCTGCGCGCGATGGTGGCCGACCTGATCCAGACCGGCGAGATCGACCAGCGCGACACCTGGCTCTTCTTCGGGGTGCGCAGCCAGGGAGACCTCTTCGGGGTCGACGAGCTGCAGCGCTGGGCGGAAGAGCACCCCCGCTTTCGCTTCATTCCGACCCTCTCGCGGCCCAAGCCCGGCTGGGACGGCGCGACCGGTCGGGTCACCGCGCACCTCTCAAAGCTGGACTTTCCCGTCGACGACATGCAGATCTACCTCTGCGGCAACGGCGCGATGGTCAGCGAGGCCATCGAGATGCTGGAGTCGCGCGGCCTGCCGCGGCGCACCCGCCGCATCATTCACGAGAAGTACTTCAACTGATGCGCTTCCTCCTGCCGCTCTTCGCCGCCGCGCTCCTGCCCGCCTGCCACCCCTGCGTGGAGCGCTGCACGCCGCAGGCGGCCGCCTACGACGACTGCATGCACCTGTGGGACATCGAGTGGGCGGACCTGGGCGCGGAAGACCAGACCGACTACCGCGAGCGGTGCGAAGCGGGCCAG
>JAJDAI010000029.1 GCA_029261955.1 Deltaproteobacteria bacterium
GACGAACTCGCGCAGGAACTGCCTCGGCACGACGCCCACGTCCCCCTTGAAGCCCTGGGTGACCTCGTCGACGAGGAGCCCCACGAAGTCCGAGCTGACCAGCTCCTCCAGCCGCCGGCGGTCGTCGGCCGGGTACAGCTCACGCAGGGCCATCGCCACGCTGCGCAGGCGAGCGGCGTCGAAAGGCCGCAGCTCCAGCTGGGCCTGACGCAGGCTCGCGAAGTCGCCTCGCTTCATGAAGCGGATCCGGTCGTCCAGGGGAGCCAGCCCGGCCACGCCCTGGCGGGTGTCGAAGAACTCGGGGGTGCCCGTGAAGAGCCAGAGCAGGCCGGGGTAGGAGCCCGCCGCGTCGCTGATCTGCCGGATGCCGTTGAGCGAGCGGTGCCGGCTGTCCCGGCGCATGCGGAGGATCGTCTCGGCCTCGTCGATGACGATCAGCAAGCCCTTGTAGTCAGCCGCCTTGACGATCTCGAGCACGCCGCGGAGGTAGTCGAGCGCGTCCCGGCTGGAGATGTCGCCCTTGACGCCTGCCCTCTTCTTCGCCGCCGCGGCCACGTTGCCGCTGCCCGACAGCCAGGACAGCAACGCGCCGACCTCCGCCAGCTCGCCTTCCTGCTTCAGGTCGAAGATCGTCTGGACCACGCGGATGAAGTCCTGCGGCGCCCGCCCGCCCGTCATCGACGCCAGCTCCTCCTCCAGCCGCGCGCGGACCTTGCTGTCGAAGTCGTCGGCGTCCTCGTCGGCGCCGCCGGCGATGACCTGGTTTTCGATGCGGGCGATCCAGCGGTCGAGCACGTCTCCGAGCGCCCCCCGGGGGCAGCTCGGCGTGCTCAGCTCCGTGACGACCTTGCGGTACACATCGTCGAAGCGGTGGAACTTCAGGTCGTTGTCCGAGACCACGACGAAGCTGGTGGCGAAGCCCCGCTCCTGCGCGTCCAGCACCGCCAGGCGCGCCATGAAGGTCTTGCCGCAGCCGTAGCCTCCGCGCAGGAACTTGATGGTGCCCTCCTTTGCCTTGGCCAGGTCCAGCTGGCGATGCAGCTCGCCGCGCGCGCGCTCGACGCCCACCGCGAAGGCATCGAGCCCCCGCTCGGGCACGAGCCCCTTGCGAAGCGCCTCGAATACGTGGTTCCTGTCTCGAGCCGAAAGCACGATCACTGCGTCTCTCCTTCCCGCACGAAGCGCTTGCCGGCTGCCCCGAACTCGATGCGCATCGAGAAGGGAGCCAGCGCCGCGTAGGACTCGAACTGCAACGAGAAGCGCCGAAGCTTCCGCGCGCCGCCGAGCAGCTGCGTCGCCTCGGCCTCGTTGATGGACCCATGGGCGGCCAGGTGCTCGAACAGACGCCGGATGCCGCCCTCAGGCAGCTCCTGCAACCAGTCCCGGTCGACCTCTGGCTGCTCCACCCGCAAGGTGGCCCCAGCCACGGCGAAGCGCCGAGCGGTGCGGCCGGCCTCGACCTCCTCAGCCCCCGTGGGGTGAAAGAGCTCGACTCGGATCCGCTGGTCCGACGGGCCGGCCAGGCGGAAGAACAGCTCGAAGGTCCCATCCACGGTGGCCACGATGCCGCCGCCCGAGCGCTTCGCGGCGCCACGCACGTCGAGGATCTCCGCGACGACGTCGGAGCCATCGACCGCCCGCAGGCCTACGTCCAGCTCTTGCACACCCCCGAAGGGCAGGCCCTCCTGCGCGACGACCGACAGCCCTCCCTCCAGGCAGTGCATGCCCGCGATGCCGTCCCGCGCCTCGGCTCGGAGGGCGTAGCGCAGGGTCCCGCCGCCCGCCGCGGTGCGGTGTCGCACGGTCAGGACGGGGATGACCCGCTCCTGCAGGGAGTTGCCGCCGTGCACGAAGGTCTGCGAGGTCCGGCCGATGTCGTAGGTCGCGGTGTCCTCGGGCATGACCAGGTGGCCGGAAACGCCCTCGTAGCCGAGCGACTCCAACGCCACGCACACCTGGCCGTCGGGGCGGATGGCCTCGGGGTAGACGACGTGGCGGCGCCTCGGATCGGTCTTGCTACCGTGCGGCACCACCCGCCTTGTCTCGTCGTCGAGCAGCGCGAAGCCGTGGTCCGAGGTGAAGACGAAGCGCCGCACCCCCGCATCGCGGAGCAGCTTCCAGGCCGCCCGGAGGTTCTGGATGGCCCGCTCGAAGACGGCGAGGCCGACCCCCTTCTCCCCTGCGTCGTCGATCTCCAATCCGTGGATCACGACGAGGTCCGCCTTGGCGACGCCGCGCCGCAGGCTCTCGGCACCGCGGGCGATCACCGACTCCAGCGTCCACAGGGGGCAGGTCGAGCCGCCGACCCGGGCCTGCATCGCTCGACGTCGTCGCTCGGGATCGGTGACCTGGAACTCGGCGGTGCGGAAGCCGCCGAACTTCGATCCCTGCACGATCGGCCGCAGCCGACCGCCCTCGGCCACCGGCGCGAGCACGTTCATGCCGACCGCCGTGAGCGTGGGCAGCTCGGCCAGGCGGGTCTTGAGGTGGATCTCGGTCGCGGCCTGGCCCTCGAGGGCGCGAGCCAGCTCCTGCGCCATCTCGAAGCGCAGGGCGTCGATCATGAAGAAGGCCGTGACCCCTGGCTCCTTCGCCAGGGGAAGGACGACCTGGTCGAACAGGGTGCGCTGCTGCAGGTGCTCGGGCGGCAGGAAGCCCAGCGACGTGCACAGCGCCGAGAAGTCACGGGCCCAGTTGTCGGCCCACTCGCGGTAGTTGCAGCGCAGCAGGTTCAGCCGCGCCCTCAGCTCCGCGTGGTAGGGCAAGGTCGGGAAGAGCAGGACCGAGCGCTGCTGCTCCAGCTGACGGTGCGCACGGTCCACCGCGGCCCCCACCTGCTCGTAGCGATGCATGGCCGACTCGTGGCTCTCGGGAGCCTG
>JAJDAI010000281.1 GCA_029261955.1 Deltaproteobacteria bacterium
TTCCGCTACCGCGTCGGCGTCGGCGTGCCCTTCGTCCTGCGCTTGCCTGCGGGCGGCGGCGTGGGCGGCGGCCCCTTCCACAGCCTCAACCCCGAAGCCTGGTTCGCGCACACGCCGGGGCTCAAGGTGGTCATCCCGTCGACGGTCGAGGACGCCTGGGGCCTGATGAACGCGGCGATCGACGACCCCGATCCCGTGCTCTACCTCGAGCAGAAGTACTACTACCGTCGCCTGAAGGGCACGCTGCCGGCCCGGGACCACACCGTCCCCCTGGGGGTGGCGCGGGTCGCTCGCGAGGGCAGCGATGCGACCGTCGTGACCTGGGGAATCGGCGTCGAGCGCTGCCTCGCGGCCGCGGAGCTGCTGGCAGAACAAGGCACCTCGGTGGAGGTCATCGACCTGCGCAGCATCGTGCCCTGGGACCAGGAGACGGTGGCGAAGTCGGTCCGCAAGACCTCGCGCCTGATGGTGGTTCACTAGGCGCGGCGCACCTGCGGCTTCGGCGCCGAGGTCGCGGCCTGGGCCAGCGAAGAGCTCTTCGAGTGGCTCGACGCGCCGGTCCGCCGGCTCGCGTCCGCCGACGTCCCGATCCCGTCGCACAAGAAGCTGGAAGCCGTCGTGACCCCCCAGGTGGACGACGTCCAACAGGGGCTGCGCACGCTTGTTTCTTGGTAAATCCTTAACATTTCGGTTCGTTGACTTCGGTTCGACGGGATCGATAAGCTGCGCCGACTTCGGCGAGAAGGTGTCGCGCGTTCTGCGTGATGCTTGGGACCGCTACCGAGGATCTTCATGTTGCGTCGAACGCTTCCCCTCCTCTTTGTGGCCTTGCTGGCGAGCTCCGCCATGGCCCAGAGCATCCCCACCCTGACCCTCGGCGCCTCCGCGACGGTCAACCTCGTTCCCCCCGGTGAGATCACGGCGGATGGCAAGGCGATCTCGCTGACGCTGCTGGTGACGGACGAGAACGGTGGCCTGGCCAACGGCGTCGTCTTCCGCGGCTCCGCAGCGACGGCAGGCCGGCTCGACGCGGACTGCCCGCAGGTGGGCCCCGGCCTCTACCGCTGCGCCTACAACGCCCCCGAAGGCGCCGGCAAGGGCAGCTCCGAGCTGCGCGTTCGCGCCCGCCTCCAGAGCGGCACCGAGCTGTCGGCGAAGTACGCGCTGGAGCTGGTGGGCCAGTCCCGCGCCCGCATCTCCATGAGCGCCGTGCCGGAGAAGCCCGTCATCGGCCGCGACACCACCTCCCAGCTGACCTTCACGCTGGCGGACTCGCGCGGCACGCCGGTCTCCGGCCTGCCCCTGGCCGCGAAGGCCAACCTCGGCAGCGTGAGCGACGTCAGGGAGCAGGGCAGCGGCATCTACACCGCCACCTACACGCCGCCGACCACGCCCTTCCCGCAGGTCGCCATCATCTCGGTCTACACGCCGAGCGATCCCGAGCGGACCTTCGGCTTCTTCCGCGTGCCGCTCACCGGCGCCGTCGCCTACCCCGTCGAGACCCGGCGGCCCGGCGCGCAGATCACCTTCAAGATCGGGGACCGCAGCTTCCCGACCGTCGTCGCGGACGCAGCGGGCAACGCCTCCGTGCCGATCGAGGTCGCGCCCGGCCAGAACAAGGCGCAGGTCAGCCTGGTGGAGACCAACGGCACGAAGTCGACCCTCGAGATCGACCTGAAGGTGCCGCCGTCCAACCGGCTCGCCATCGGCGGCCTGCCCGAGTTCCTGCCCGCGGATGGGGAGGCGACGACCCGCATCCGCTTCTTCGTGGTCGACCCGCGCGGTCGCCCCGCCGACGGCCAGACCGTCCAGGCTGCGGTCAGCCAGGGCAAGATCTCCGCGGTCAAGTTCATCGGCGATGGCAAGTACGAGGCGCAGTACAAGGCGCCCCAGCTCGACGCCGCCGCCCGCGTGACCCTCACCGCGTCCCTCGCGGGTGAGGAAGCCGTCAGCCAGGCCACCGCCGAGTTCGGCCTGGAGCCCGGCGGCCCCGCGCAGGTCGTGCTCGAGGCGAGCCCCGCCCAGCTGACGCCCAACGACAAGAAGGTCACGCTCACCGCACGCCTGCTCAACGAGCAGGGCCAGCCCTTCACCGGCAGCCAGACCGTCGAGTTCCGCACCCCGGACGGCCCCATCGGCAGCCCGAAGGTCGTGTCCCCCGGCGTCTTCAGCGCCGAGATCCCGGCCGTCTGGAACGAGCGCACCCCGATCGTCGCGCTGGCCGCCATCCGCGGCAACCGCCAGGCGGTCTCGCACCTCGTCGCCTTGCCCCTCGAGGACCAGGTCCTGACCGGCCAGAAGATGCCCGTGTCGGTGCTGACCCTGGACCGCTACGGCAACCCGGTCGCCGACGTCCCCGTCAACGTGACCGTGCGCTCCGGCGGCGGCTCCGTCACCGGCTCCGTCCAGACCGACGCGCGCGGCATCGGCACCGTGCTCTTCACCGCCGGCCAGCTCGCCGGCATGGCGATCATCGACTTCAGCGCCGCGGGCACGACCTACTCGGCGCCGCTCTGGCAGGGCCTGGAGCGCAAGAAGGGCTTCGAGTTCCCCATCGCCGGTGGACGCTCGCAGGGCCGCATCCTCTCGAAGTGGCGCAAGCTGCGCGGCAGCGTGATCGTGGGCAAGGAGCAGGCCCCGGTCGTCGTGGCCGAGCCCGTGACGACCGGCAGCCCCTGGGGCGCGACGACCACCGAGACGGCCAACACCGTCGACACCGACAACGGCTCCGTCTCCACCGCCGGAAAAGCCGCGGACATCCAGCTGTCCGTGCTCCCCTCGTCCGTGCCCACCACGGGCGGCACCGTCAACGTGCTCGTCCGGGTCATCGACGCGGGCGGCATCCTCGTGCCGGGTGAGAACGTCATCCTGCTCGCCAACGCCGGCACGATCTCCAACAAGGTCGACAACGGCGACGGCACCTTCTCGGCTCTGCTCACGGTGCCCGCGGACCTGGCGCAGCCCACGGTCCAGGTCACCGCCACCCGCCCCCAGGGCGACGTCGCGTCCTTCGTGAACGTCACCATCGGCGGCGCCGCGGTCGCCACCGTGCAGCCCGAGCCCGGCAAGAAGCCCCCGAAGGAGAAGAAGCCCAAGGCGGCGACGGACGACGCGCGCCTCGCGAAGCGCTTCGCCCGTGTCTCCCTCGGCTGGTCCGGCGGCGGCTACACCTACAGCGCGACCCCCTGCACGGCCAACGAAGAGGGCTGCGTCGGCCCGGCCGCCGAAGACCTCGACCAGTACGAGTTCCTCAAGGCGGAGGGCGAGGCGCCCGTCGTCGAGTCCTTCTTCGTCCAGGGCGAGATCTACCCCGCCCGTGACCTCTTCGACCTGCTCTCGCTGGGTGTCGGCGCCGGCTACTCCCGCCTGGGCTACCGCACCGACTTCCCGCTCTCCGGCGCCGCGGACGACGCTCCCTACTGCGAGCAGAACTTCTGCGACGGCATGAGCTTCGTGAACGTGGACTTCCTGGCCCGCTTCTCGCTGCTCCGCGCCAAGGGGCCGCTCGATCTGCGGGTCCGCATCGGCTACTCGTTCCAGGACGTCGTCGTCTTCCGAAACATCTACCACGCAGACACGGACACGACCTCGCAGGAGTTCGAGACCGCCGGCGTGCACGGTGTCCGCATCGGGATTGGCGCCGAGTACACCATCATCCCGATGGTCCGCCCGCACGTGGACTACACGATGACCATCGGCGCCGGCCT
>JAJDAI010000282.1 GCA_029261955.1 Deltaproteobacteria bacterium
TCGGCGGGCCCGATCCCGGCGAGCCACGAGTCGCGCTCCTTGCGAGTCCACCGTGGCGCCCCCTTGGTGGCGCCGCTCTTCGCCGCGTGGTCGAACAGGCTGACCTCCTGGACGACCTCGACCTGCTGGGCCAGCGCCGCAGCGGAGGCGATGGCCCGCATCCCATCGCCTGCCCAGCCACAGAGCACGATGTTGCGCTCGACCACCGCCCCCGCCGCCTCGGCGAGCCTCCGGCTGTAGAGCGCCTGCCCCAGGACGGACGACGTGAGCACCGCCTTTGTCTGCACGAGCACGAGCCGGGAGCCCTGGAGCACCCCGCGTGCGCCGTCGAGCCACACTGCTCCATCAACGCTGCGGATGCCGTTCAGGGAGAGTTCGCCGCCGCTCTGCTCGTGCATGATCGGGTAGCCCTGCTGCTCCCAGGAGCGCAGGAAGGCGGCCGTCGCCGGCGCTTCATATCGAGCCATCTACTCCCCCTCGTGCCTGATCCCAAGATCCCGCGCCAACGCGCGCAGGGTCGCCAGCGGCCGTCCCTTGTACGCCCGCACGAATGGAACCCCGGCTCCAGCAGCGGCCTTGCCGAGCACGGCGTCCGCGGTATGCCCCGAGAACCCCGTGGCCAGGATCACCAGGTCGTAGCTGCCAGCCTGGACCTGCTTGGCCATGCTCTGCATGCGCCGCGGCTCTCCCTCGCACCACTCGATCACCAAGCCGAGCTTGGCCTCCAGCTTCTCCTTGAGCGCCGGGTCCGCACGGTTGCTGACGAAGACCGCGCGCTTGCCGTCGACCCGCGCGCGCACCGCGGTGACCAGGTCCCCGACGGGATCCGCGATGTCCCCCAACCCGTTGTCCTCGTCGACATCGTCATCGATCGCCGGTGCCGGCACGGGGCTCTCCCCCGCCTGCAGCACCTTCTGCAGCTTGCGCAGCCTCGAACGGACGGTGCGCCCCACGTCTCCCAGGTCCTCAGGCGCAAGGCCCGCGATCACCCCGCGGTGCTCGGGCACGAGTCCAACGACCTGGCGGTTGGTCAGATCTGCGCCCAGGGCGAGCGCCTCCGTGAGCCACGCGGCCACGGCAGCGGCTGATGCTGACGGGCCGGGGGTGGCGGTCAACACGCTGCGCACACGCCGCTGGCGACGCCTCTTCTCGGGATCCTCGCCGAGTGCTTTGGCCCAGGTGCCCTCGCGCGGCGCCTTCTCTGGATCCAGGGCGGCGTCGAGGTACCGCCGGGTAGCAGGCGCCTGCTGCGCGACCCAGCGCAAGTGGCCCATCGCCTGCGCCCACTGCTCTCCAGACGGCGCAACTCCCCGCATCCAGCGCAGGCGGCGTGCCCACTCCTGAAGCATCTTGCGCGTCGCGGGGTCCTCCACATGTCCCAAAGACAGGCGACTGGGCTCCACATCGAGTGGCCCGAGCAGCGCCACCAGGTTCGACACGATTCGCCCGAAGGTCTGTTCCACCGCGTTGGGGCGCGGCTCCAGTGCGCGGTCGTCTGCCCAGCCGTCGTCGGCGCCATCCAGTCGCACCTCGATCGCCTCTGCGACCTGGTCCCAGGCGAGACGACCGGCGAGGCCAAGGGCGAGGTTCTGGTTCACGCCTGCAGGGGTCGTGTGCAGCTGCAGCGCGGAGACGTTGCCGGGCCACCAGCGCTTCGTGACGGTCCCGAGCCGCCCCGCGAGTTGCCTTACAGCCTCCTCGACGGACCGCTCGTGCATGGCAGCCTCCTGTAGGCCGCGCGCGCTGGCCAGCCACGCGGTCAACTGCAGCCGCACGAGCGGCGGGGCCATCCACGCGACCTCCGGGAGCAAGGCGGCGATCTCCTTGTTCAGGCTGGAGATCGCGTCGAGTGCGTCCTCCGCGCGCATCGGAGGGGGACGCCGCGTCCTTGGGGGCGCATGGGGCAGGCCGGGAGGCAGGCCTTCGGTCTCCTCGGCGGGGAGCGGCATGTTGCCTTCGTCGCCCTCCAGCGGCGCCGTCGTCGCATCGGCTTCGAGCGCCAGGAGATCAGGGACGCGCCTTGGGGGCTGAAGCTGGTGCTCCTGTTCCGAGTCGTCGGCGACGGCGGCCACCGCAGGCTTGACCTCCGCGGGCTTGACCTCCGCGGGCACCTCAAGCTCTCTCTGAAGCTCGCCTTGGGGAGGGGGAGTGGCCTCAGGCGGCTCAGGTGCCTGGCCCTCCTGGCCCTCCTCGCCCTTCTCGCCGCCTTCCTCGCCGCCCTCCTCGTGCGGTTGCTCGGCTGCAGCCAGGGGGCTCGCGGCTGCTTGCTCGTCGGCGCCGGTCCAGGCGTCGTCGACCCGAGTGGGAACCTCGGCCGGCGCCGTCTCGTCACTTGCGGCCTGTGCGTCGAGCATGCGAGCCAGGAGCAGGCGCGCCGCTGCCGAGGGGAACATCTGGTGGACTGCGTCGTGTAGCGCTGAGGCGTCGTCGGGTCCGTGACCCAGCCAACGCTCGTCGTCTCGCGCCAGAAGCACCGTGACGAAGCCGTCGTCGCGGGTGGAACACGTGTAGCCCTGCTGGGTGAGGAAGCGTTCCAGGACGCTGCTCTTCATCGTCATCATGCCCCCCCTTCCATGATTCTACGGCACATCCGGCCCGGTCCTTCTGCGCGCTCCTGGCGGCGGTCGGGCGCTGACCCCCGCCCGCCGCCTCTGGCCTATTGAGCGACCGCGCTCGAATCCACCTTGCTGGCCCTACTTCTTCCCGCCCGAGGATAGCGCCCGACGAGCCAACTGCCGCCTGGGTGAAGTCGCCCGGGCGATCGAAGCCCGTCGTCCCCTCCTCCTGCAGAGGCTCGGCTGCTCACGGCTGTCCGCGCTGTCTCTGCGGAACCCTTGGAGTCGCGCGGCGACACGCTGTCCGCGGCCGAGGAGCGGCTCCGCGCGCCCCCCGGGTCGAGCTGTTCCGGGAGCGCGGTCGCCGTGGTGTCGCCAGGACCCCGGGCCGTGCCGGGAGGCGCCAATGCCCCCCCGAGAAGCCAGCTGCCACCTGGGCGAACTCGCCGCGGCCCTTCGCCAGGCCCGTCCCCCCCCTGCTCCTTCAGAAGCACGGATGCTCCGGGCCGGCCGCGCTGCCTCGCTTGAACCTCTGGACGCGCGCGGCGACGTCATGGCTGCGGCCCAGGTGCCGCCCCGCGCGCCGCCGGGGCCGAGCTGCTCCGGGAGCGCGGTCGTCCCGACAATGCCCCGGCGCCAGGCCGTTTCCGCTGGCGACAGAGCCGCCCGAAGAGCCTGCTTCGGATTGGACGAGCTCGTTGCCGTCATGGACAGGCCCGCCCCCCTTCGCCTTCTGAGAGGTGCGGTCGCTCGAGGCCGCTCGGCTGCCGCGATGGAGCCGTTGGAGGCGCGTGGCGACGGCAAGCCCGCAACCGAAGTGCCGCTCCGCGCGCCCCCAAGGGCCCTGCTGCTGCGGACGCACGGTGGTCCCGCTGCTGCCTGGTCTCGACGTGCTCACGGCGGGCGAGGTGACTGCCCGAAGAGCCTGCTCTCAGCTTGCCGAACTCGCTGCCGTCCACGATGGGATTACCCCGCTTGTTCCCATGCTCACGGGAGTCGCCGTTCTTGCGGTCACGCCAGGCTGCTCTCGGCTACTGGCCGGCAACGTGCTCGCCGATGGCTCACGACGCTGAGAGGGCGCTGAGAGAC
>JAJDAI010000283.1 GCA_029261955.1 Deltaproteobacteria bacterium
CCGGGCGACCACGGCGGCCTGCCCCTGGACGGCCTTCAGCTTCTCGAGGCGCTTCAGCTCCTGCTTCGCGGTCTGCAGCTCGTCGCGGCGGGAGCGCAGGGTCGCGAGCAGGTCCTCGTACGCGTCCAGGGTGATGCGCGCGAGCTTGAAGTCGGCGTCCTTCGCGGCGGCCTCACGCAGGCTCTGCAGGGCGTCGTCGTAGGCCTCCTGGTCGAAGAGATCGATGCCGCGGCTGAAGCCGGCGAAGGCATCGAAGTCGGCCGTGTGGATGCGGGAGATCGCGGCGCGCTCCTTGGCCGAGGGCGCGATGTCGAGTCCCTTGACCAGCGCCTTGACGAGGTCCTTCTGGAGCTCGAAGAAGGCCTCCTTCTCGCCTTCGACCTTCTCCCCGACGAGGGACTTGCCGGTCTGCGCCTCCAGCAGGCGCGCGTCCAGGCGCATGGTCTCACCGACGACCGTGAAGCTGCCCACGACGAGGTGGGTCGCGCCGAGCAGGCCGCCGACCTTGATCGTGGTCTTCGGATCGAAGGCGGCGGAGCGCGTGAGCTGCTGCTCGGACATCACGTCGTTGAGGCGGGCGCGCTCGACGACGGTGATGCTGGCGACCTGCGACAGATCGGTGCCGATCATCGACTGCAGGCCCTTGCCGAGCGGGGCGAAGCGGGCGTCGGTGCTGGCGGCGTCGAACTCGAGCACGGCCACCCGCACGTCCGCGAGCGCGAGCGAGGGCAGGAACAGGAGGAGGAGGAGGAGCCGGGCGAGCACGGTGGTGAAGGGTAGGCGGTGTGGCAGAGTGCGCGCCATGCCCATCGACGAGAGCCGCGCCTTCCTCCCCGTCCGCATCGCGGTGCTGACGGTCTCCGACACCCGCAGCCTGGCCGAGGACCGCTCCGGCGAGGCGATCGTCAGCAAGCTGACGAAGCATGGCCACCTGCTCGCGGACCGCCAGATCGTGCGCGACGACGTGCCGGCGGTGGTCGCGTTGTTGCGCGGGTGGATCGCCGATCCCGAGGTCGACGTCGTCATCTCGACCGGCGGCACCGGGGTCACGGGGCGGGACACGACGCCCGAGGCCTTCCGCGAGGTCTTCGAGAAGGAGATCCCAGGCTTCGGCGAGCTCTTCCGGTGGATCAGCTTCCAGAAGATCGGGACGAGCACGATCCAGAGCCGGGCGACGGCTGGCGTGGCCGGCGGGACCTACCTGTTCTGCCTGCCGGGCTCGACGGGGGCCTGCAAGGACGCCTGGGACGGCATCCTCGCCAGTCAGCTGGACTCGCGCTTCCGGCCCTGCAACTTCGTGGACTTGATGCCCCGGCTGACCGAGTCCTGATCGGCGTCTTCGCTGAGGGCCAGCTCGCCCTCGGCTGAGGACAGGGCCAGCCCGCCTTCGGTCGCTCCGTCCAGCGCCAACTCGCCACCGATGCCGTGCCGGACTCGCTGTTCGGCGACGGCGTCGGCGATGTGGGGCAGGTCGGCCAGGGCGTGCAGGATGGGGAGCGAGGCGGGGGCGAGGTCGCCGAGCGCGTGGGTGGCGGCGATGGCGGCTTCCGGGTCGTCGGATCGGGCGAGGCTTTCGAGGACCTGGAGCCCCTCCTCTTCCGAGCGGCGGGCCGCGGCGATGCGCAGATCGGCGCGGTGGGCTCGGCGCAGCCAGGCCTTGCGGAGCTCGTTGGCGCGCTCGCTTCGGGGCTCCAGCTCCCAGAGCGCCTCGGCGTTGGCGATGCGCAGCGGGGGATCGCGGTCGCGCTTCGCGTTGTGGAGCAGGCGGTCTCCGACGGGGGCGGCCGCGGCCGTGCGCAGGCTGTGCGCGTAGCGGAGGAACTCGCGAACCTGCTCGACCCCTCGCTGCTTGAGGTCCAGGCCGTGGACCTCGGCGCGCAGGTGGCCGTGCGACAGGGACAGGCGCCAGCGCTCGACGTGCAGCGCGGTCTGCCAGCGGAGGGGGGCGTCGAAGAGGGCGAGCAGACGTGCCGGGTCGCCCTCGAGGGTGAGAGCGAGGCCGGGCACGACGAGGGGCTGCGAGGCGAGGCGCTCGAGCACGCCGCGCGCGTCGATGGACAGGCCGGGCGGGAAGTCGGGGCCGAGGTCCAGGTCGAGCCGGACGTCGGGGTACTTGCGCAGGGCGACGCGTCGCACGGTGAGGGCGAGCTCGTCTTCGCCGACGCGCACGGGGATCGGGCGGCGGCGGCTGGGCTTCCACCAGGGGAGCGAGGGGCCCTGGCCGAGCTGGTCGCGAACGGTCCGGTGGAAGCGGGACGCGCGTCCGACGCTGAAGATCACGGACTCGTCGGGGCGCGTCGGGCTGATGAAGTAGGCGCCGGGGAGGAGAACACCGAGGATGAGCAGCGCGCTGCTCAGCACGTCGTGCGGGCCGTCGGCCAGCAGGGCCCCGACCCAGAGCATCAAGCCAGAGCCCGCGAGCAGGGGGAGGCAGCCGAGGCCATCGCGCCGGAGGCTCACGGTGCGTGAGCTAGATCTGGCGGTCGAAGGCCACGAGCGTCGTCTCCAGGGCCTCGCCGTCGTAGCAGTGGGCCGCCTCGAGCCGCAGGAACTGCGAATCCCCCGCGAAGGCCTGGAGGTCGTAGGTGGAGCCGCCGTCGACGTCGAAGGCGACCTCTTCACTCACCGGCAGCGGCACGCCGGCGAGCACGGTCTCCCCGAAGATCCCCCCCTGCTCGGCGAAGCGCAGGCTGCTCAGCTCCTCGCCCGTCTCGTTGGAGACGGTCCAGGTGCAGGGGTCGCCCTCGGGGCAGCCGGTCAGCAGCAGCGGGAGCAGAAGCAGAAGAATGCGCATCACCAGCCCTCCCCGGGCGGAAGTCCGCGGATGGCGCGGGAGAAATCGGGCCGAGCCGCGGCGTCGGACGCGCGCGGGGTGGCGAGGTTGCGGGCGCGGGTCGCCTCGAAGTCGAGATCAGTGTCCAGCAGGCCGAGGTCGAAGGCCATCGCGTCGCTGAAACCCGGCAAGAGGACCCGCCAGTCCAGGTCGAGCGGTGGATCCGCCATGTCCTGGATGTCAGCCGCGAGCGCGGTGGCGCAGGAGGCCGTGAGCGTGTTGTAGAAGGCCGGGTGGTGCTCCAGGCGGCCCGCGTGTCGCGCGACGCTCTCCAGCACCCGCCTCGCGGTTGCGGGCTCGATGGCGACCGGGTGGATGTAGACGGGGTCGCCCCAGACGTTGGTGCGCAGGTGCACGACGTCCCGCTCGTCGCCGAGCACGTAGATCAGCTCGTAGTTTCGGAAGAGACCGCGCCAGGGCGAGTAGTCCTCGCCCTCCTCCTTGCGGATCTCCGGCGAGACCGCCAGGACCCGGCCGTCGTCGAAGCGGAAGCTGAGCAGCGTGTGGGCGATGCCCTCGAAGTCGCCGAAGCGAGAGACCACGAAGTCCATCCCGACCAGTCGGTCCAGGTCGTAGCTGGTCGAGAACCAGCTCTGCTCCGCGGTCTCGTCGTCGTTCCAGCGGAACGAGCGGGCGCGTTCGACGTGGAGCGCGTTTCCCTCGATCTGGACGCTGGGCACCATCGACTGCGCGGGAATCCAGCGGCTGTACTGGGCGGGTCGGAGCGAGGTCCAGAGCAGGCAGACCATGCCGATGAGCACGAGCGTGGCGGCGGCGGCCTTCAGCGGACGGGCCTGCAGGGGCGCGAGCACGCCGAGGCCGATCAGCAGGGCGACCAGGGGGAGTCGGGTGGCGGCCGGCGCCTCGAAGGGCCCGAGCAGCAGCACCGCCACACACCACGCGACCCAAGGCCACAGGGCCGCAGCGAGGCCGATCGCGCGGACGGTGCGGGGGCTCATCGCGTGGGGTCGAACCGCGTCGCCTGGCGCAGGAAGTTGTGGTCGAAGTACTCGTGCAGGATGACCTCGGCCATCTCCTCGGCGGTGCCGAAGCGGTCGTAGTCGACGCTGATCACGGGCAGCACGCGGCTGATGTCCTCGATGAATTCCTGGTAGCCGGCGTAGAGCGCCTCCAGGTACTCCATGGAGATGCCCGACTCGACGCCGCGGCTGCGGCTCTTGATGCGCTCCATGCTGCGCTCGGGCTTCACGTCCAGGTAGACGATGACGTTGGGCCGGCACATGAAGTTGCTCATGTGGTCGAAGAGCGACTGGTAGGTCCGGTAGTCGCGCTCGTCCATCAGGCCGATCTGCACCAGCATCTTCGCGAAGATCGAGTCCTCGTAGATGGTGCGGTCCTGGATGGCCGAGCGGCTCTTCCAGATGATCTCCTGGTGCTGCTGGAAGCGGCGGTTCAGCAGGTAGATCTGCATCGCGAAGGAGTAGCGCGCCGTGTCCCGGTAGAAGTCCTCCAGGTACTCGTTGTCGGCCACGGGCTCGTAGTAGACGTCGAAGTCGAGGTGCTCCCCGAGCGCGCGGGCGAGCGTCGACTTGCCGGCGCCGATCATCCCCGCGATGCCGATGAACATCCGGTCGACGGGCTTGGAGGGGGGCATCAGCGAGCTCCGTGCAGGGCGAGCAGGTCGGCGACGCAGCCCGTGAGCTTCTTGGCGTAGGGCACGTGCAGGAACTCGTTGGGGCCGTGCGCGTTGCTGTTGGGCCCGAGCACGCCGGTGATGACGAACTGCGCCTGCGGGAAGGCGTCGGTCAGCATGCCCATGAAGGGGATGGTGCCGCCCTCGCCCATGTGCGCCGCGGGTTCGCCGTACCAACGCGAGCTGACCTCATCGAGGCCTGCGGCCAGCCAGGGGGCGAGGGCCGGGGCTTCCCAGCCGTTGGCAGGCTCGTCGCCTTCGAAGGTGACCTGGGCGCCGTGCGGCGGGTCCTGGGTCAGGGCTGTGCGGAGCGCCTCGAGGGCGGGCTTCGAGGCGCAGGTCGGGGGGAGCCGCAGGCTCAGCTTGAGCGTCGTGTGGGTGCGCAGCACGTTGCCGGCTGCGGCCGCGTCCGGCAGCCCCTCCGCACCCGTGATGGTGAGGGTCGGGCGCCAGGTGCGGGCGAGGATGGCGGTGACGCGGTCCTTGGAGTTGGGCTGCGTGGAGCCAGCCCAGGGGAAGCGCTGCCACACGCCGTCGCCCAGGAAGTCGGCCGCCCGGCCCGCCTGCTCGACGCGGGCTTCGGGGATGTCGACGTGGAACTCGGGGAGCGTGACCTCGCCGGTGTCCGGGTCCTCGACGCGGTCCAGCAG
Source organism: Deltaproteobacteria bacterium (assembly GCA_029261955.1). Lineage (GTDB taxonomy): Bacteria > Myxococcota_A > UBA796 > UBA9615 > UBA9615 > CALCXL01. The sequence continues at coordinate 5,138 of JAJDAI010000283.1, forward strand.
GCGGCGGGCGACGCGGAAGCTGTCCGGCACGATGCCGCTGGCGTCCCCGCTGTGTACGCCCTCGCGGAGCACATCGACCCGCAGGGTGCCGCTCGCCATGCCGCGCAGCGAGGTGGTCGACCAGAGCTGGTCGTAGTTGCCGGCGCCCGAGTCCAGGGCGACCACGAGGTCGGGGGTGCCGATGCGGTCGGCGTAGTGCTCGAAGTAGGCCGCCAGATCGGGGGAGCCGGACTCCTCGCAGAACTCGACCAGGATGACCGTGCGCGCGTGAGGGGTGCCGCGGCGCCGCAGGGCCTCGAGCGCGCAGAGGCTGGCGAAGAGGGCGTAGCCGTCGTCCGCGCCGCCGCGGCCGTAGAGCTTGCCCTCGCGCATCACGGGCTCCCAGGGCCCGAGCCCCTCGTGCCAGCCCACGAACTCGGGCTGCTTGTCGAGGTGGCCGTACATCAGGACGCAGCCGTCGGCGGTGCCGGGAACCTCGATCAGGATGAGCGGCGTGCGGCCGGGCAGCCGACCGACCTCGATGCTCATGCCCTCGATCGCGTGCTTCTCCGACCAGGCGAGCGCCATCTGCAGCACGGCCTCCAGGTGCCCGTTGGCCTCCCTGTCGGCGTCGAAGGCCGGCGTCTTGGCGGGGATGCGGATGTAGTCGGCGTTCGTCGGGACGATTTCGGCGTCCCAGAAGGCATCGACGAAGGCTTCGGTGGCGGCGTGATCGGGCATTGGGGGGTCTCCGGCGGGGGCGAATCCTAGCCGAGAGCGGGGGGGGGGCGGGCGTGCCGCGCGGTGGCGTTCCGGCTGGTAGCTTGAGGAATGCGCGACGTGGCCCGTTGGTTGCTCCTCTCGACCGGGGCGCTCTGGCTCTGCTGGCCCGCCTCCGCCCTGGGGGGACAGCCCGACACCACGTTCTGCGTGGGGACCGGAGACCTGGACGCCGGCCCACCGGGCTGTCCTGACACGGTCTGCACCAACGACGTCGTCTACGGAACAACAGCGGAGGCCGTCGCAGCACTGGGCGAGTTCGCCGCCGCGCTGCCCGATCCCGAGAGTGCGCACCTCGGGCTGTGCTTCTGGTCAGACGAGGCTCTGCAGCAGCGCCTGGTCGTCGACAACAGCGACGGCCAGCTGGGGAGGCGACTGACGCTTCTCTGGGCCGACGGACAACGCGCGCCGCTGTGCCCGCCGAACGATCTCGCGGACGACGAGGCACTCATCCAGGTGCTGGGTCCGGCAGACCCCGACCTGCGATTCGAGCTCGCGATGCAGCCGATCATCTGGGACCAGCGCACCTGCGCGAGCGGTGCGGCCCGCCTCGTGAAGACGACCGGGGCCAGCATCCACCTCCTCGGATCACGCTTCACCGGCGGCTTGGGTCCGCTCCTCGAGGTGCAGGACTCGGCGGGCGGCTTCGGCAGCTCGGTCAACGATGTCCGGATTGAGGGCGTCGAGGGGCCCGCCGCGAGCTTCACGGGCACCGCGGACCTCCGGCACGTGGAGTTCTCCGCCAACCGGTCCGTGGGTGAACCGCTGCTGGACCACGCCGAACTCGACCTGGTGCTGACGGCGTCCCTCTTTCACGGCAACGTCGTCGAAGGCGGCGCCGACCTCATTCGAACCAGCTCCCGGGTCAACATGAGCCAGACGACGATCGAGGCCAACGTCGTGCTCGGTGGTGGGTCCCTGGTTCATGCGCGCGCGGGGCTGAACGACAACAACCCGACCCTGTTCAGCGGGCTCAGGCTCAGCTCCATCGCCGGCAACATGCTGGGAGAGGGTTCGGGCGGCACGCCACCGCCGATCCTGGTGCGGCCGGAGCTCCCGCCCGAAGAACGCCCCTTCTGCCTTCCCCTTGCAGCCGATGCTCAAGGGCTCGCGAACCGTGATGCACCGGACGCCGAGGTCAGGGTGCCCAACGACGCGCCGCTCATTCGAGTCGCCGGCTCGCCCAGTCCGGAGGGCTCCCGCTTCACCGTCGCGAAGAGCTTCCTGCTCGGCGAAGGGCTGTCGGCAGCCGCGGCCTTCGTCGCGGTCGACCCCGACAACGGGGGCCTCCGCCTCTCACTCCTGCACAACACCTTCGCCAACGCGGGGCCGACGACCCTGGTTCGGGGCAGCCCGACCGTGGACACCAGCACCCTGAGTGGGATCACTGCCGCACGAAACCTGATGCTGGGGGCGTACGCGCTCGCCGACTCAGCAGGTTGGGACGAGCTCGAGTTCACGATGAACGTGATGGCGGGCGACACGATCCCGCACCCCGGGCACGAGGACGACCGGCCAGACTCGATCCTGGGACCTGAGCTGCGTGTGGCGGACGAGAGCCTCCCCGATCTGCTGGAGCCATTGGCCGAGGTCTTCCTGTGGAACCAATGCCAGCTGGCCACCGCGATGTGCCCCGAGGTCGCTGGCGAGTGCGACGAGTTCGTGGCTGGGAACGCCGACTACCCCTGCGTGCTGGGCGGAGCGCGTCGCTTCGTACCCGCCGACCCCGATCTGCTCACAAGCTCCTGGCCCTGGGAAGGTGGCTGGTGGCAGCAGGAGCCTTTCGGCGGCGGCAGCGAGGTCGCGGGCGCGACAGGCTGGGCCTGCGGTCAGCTCAACGCGCCCCACGACCGGGCCCTGGTCCAGTTCGGGACCGAGGGCGACAACGACGGCTTCACCAACCTGGTGGACTGCGACAACTCGGACCCCGACGTCGTGCCCCGGCTGCCTCCAATGCACGGCTTCGACAGCGGCGATTGCGACGAGGCCGAGGGAGTCTGCTTCGTCTGCGCGGACGACGACGACGACAGCAGCACGGACGACGACGACAGCAGCGCAGACGACGACGACAGCAGCGCAGGGACCCGGTTCGGCGGCTCCCCCGTAGCCCCGCGGGGAAGCTCCTGCCACCTGTACGGCTGCGGGTTCGCGTGGGATCCGGGCGAGTTCGCCTTGATTCTGCTCTGGCTCGGCTGGCGGCGCCGCAGCTCAGGGCGAGGGCGGCGCCTCCTCCGCTGAGCCGAGCAGCTCGCGGCGCAGGAACGGCACGAAACGCCCCAGGGCCGCGAGATCCAGGGGGCCGGCCTCCGGGCAATCCACGCAGGCCGCAAACCCGTAGGGCACCTCGAGGACCGGCCGCGGCGCGTGGGCCAGGGCGTTGATCTCCGGCGCGATCGCGTAGAGCCCGGGGTGGCTCTCGCAGTCGACCGTGAAGCTCCCGTCCGGCGCGTCTCGATCCAGGTTGTGGAACCCGGCGAGCCCGTCGCTCACGTGCGCGGCCGCCGGGTTCACCTCCAGCCAGGCGAGCAGGTTGCCCACCACGGAACCGCCGCTGTGGCCGATGACGGCCAGCCGCTGGTTGCAGGCCAGCGGGCTGGCCAGCAGGTACTTCAGCGCGACCAGGGCTTCGTAGGCTCGCAGCATCATCAACGAGAAGCCCTGACAGAGGAACGCGCGGGTGACGAG
>JAJDAI010000284.1 GCA_029261955.1 Deltaproteobacteria bacterium
GGTGGTCCCGGCCACGGCAGCGAGCCCGAAGTAGGCGAACACGAAGATGTCACCGAGCCCGTGGTAGCCGAGGGGGTAGGGCCCAGCGGTGTAGGCGACGGCCGCGACCATCCCGCTCAGCCCGATCGCGAGGATGGGCCAGCCAGCCAGCCAGGTCAGGCCCAGGCCGGCCGCGAGCGCCGCGGTCAAGACGGCGGCGAGCCCCCCGAACAGCTGCCGCTCGGTGAGCAGGCCCGATGCTGCCGCCCGCGGCGGGCCGAGTCGGTCCTCGGTGTCTGCCCCCTTGCGGTGGTCGTACACGTCGTTTGCGAGGTTCGATGCGATCTGCAGCAAGAGAGCGCCGACCAGGGCCAACAGCGCAGCGGCGGGCCGAAAGGCGCCCAGGTGCCAGGCGATGGCCGTCCCCACCGCGACCGGCGTCGCACCGACGGTCAGGGTCTTGGGACGAATGGCGACCAGCCAGCCACTTCGGGACCCGATGCTCACAGCCACGCTCCTCCCTCAGGCCTGCGCGGCGGCGGCGGCCCACGCCTCGCGGTGCCAAAGCACGCTCTCCGCTCGGCTCACCTTCACCTCGATGAGGCGGACGCCGTCGAGCGGAAGGCCGAGCGCCGCCCGGAGCTCCGCGGGGCTCGCCGGCGCAGCGTAGTCGAGGCCGAACAGCGCCGCGGCGGCGGCGAAGTCCAGGTCGTGCTCGGCAACGAACAGCTCGTTCATCGGCGCGTCGGTCTCCGCCACGGGGAGGTACTGGAAGATGCCGCCGCCCCCGTTGTTGATGACCACGATGACCGCCTCGAGCCCCAGCCGCCGAGCAGCCGCGAGGCCGCCGAGGTCGTGCAGAAAAGCCAGGTCGCCCAGCACGCCGAAGGTCGGCCCGCCCGCCGCGGCGATCCCCAGGGTCGTGGAGACCAGGCCGTCGATGCCGCTCACGCCGCGATTCGCCAGCCACCGAAGGTCCGGCCGGCCGCTGCGCAGGAAGGCATCGACCTCGCGCACCGGCATCGACGAGGCGACCAGCACCGAGGCATCCGCGGGCAGGGCGTCGGCGAGGGCAGCCACCACCGCGCCCTCCAGGAAGGACGGCGCCGAGGCGACCGACCGCGCCAGCGAGTCCGCGGCGGCCTGATCGGCCTCCCGCCAGGTCGCGAGCCAGCTCGCGTCCCGCTCGGTCGAAGGCCTCAGCGAGGAGGCCAGGGAGCGGGCGTCCGAGCGCAGGTAGCTCGGGCCCACGGCGCAGGGGTCGTCGCGTCGGCCACTCGCGTCCACCACGAACTGGGCCGCCCGAGCCGAGCTCCCGAGCCAGCGAAACAGCGGCTTCGAGGTCGGCACCCGACCGAAGGACAGCACCCAGTCCGGCCGGAGCGCGCGCGCGCGGGAGTCGCTGCGCAGCAGCGCGTCGTAGGCGGTGATCGTCCCTGGATGTCCACGCACGCCCGACAGGGGGTCGGCCAGCAGCGGCACCTGCCAGGCATCCGCGAGCTCGACGAGGGCGGACGCGGCCTCCGGCTCGGCGTCCAGCGGCCCCACCACGATCACGCCCCGCGAGGAGCTCAACGAAGCAGCGAGCTGCTTCAGGCTTGCCTCGCTCAAGGCGAGGGCGCCCGCTTCCCAGGCTGCGAAGGGCCCTCCGTCCGCTCGGCCGAAGAGCGCGAGCGGGTCCTGCTCGCCGAGCTCCTGCGGAACATCGCCGGGCAGCTCGACCGCGGAGAGGGGCTCCTCGAAAGCGAGGTCGGCGTGCACGGGCCCGGATCGGGGCCCGGTTGCGATCTCGACCAGGCGGCAGACGCGGCCTCGAAGCCACCGGAGCCACCGAGCCTCGGCCCGCGGCACCCCGATGGGCTGGAAACGCAGGACGTGGGATCCGAAGAGGCCTGCCTGCTCCGACGTCTGGTTCGCGCCGGTGTCCACGAGGCGCGGCGGTCTGTTGGCGCCCAACACGATCAGCGGGACGCCTGTCTCGAAGGCCTCCATGACTGCCGGGTGGTAGTTGGCGGCAGCGCTGCCCGAGGTGCAGACGAGCGCGACCGGGCGACGCGAGGCCCGTGCCAGACCCAGGGCGAAGAAGGCTGCGGAGCGCTCATCCACGTGCACGTGACGCTTCACGTCGTCGCGCCGTGCGAAGGCCAGGGTCAACGGGGCGGACCGGGAGCCGGGGGACAGGCAGACGTCCCGCAGGCCGCATCGCACGAGCTCGTCCACGAGGATCGAGGTAGCGAGGAGGTTCCGATTCGCCGTGCAGACCGCGGGGACCTCAGACATGGGGGCGGGTGCCGACCTCGTCTCGACGGGGGGCACCACTGTCTTCCCGCCGAGAGCGGCTGCGCTCCTGGCGGTTGCCGTGTCCCAGCAGCACTTCACGGAGGCCGCGCAGCTTCTGATCCGTCTCGGCGCGCTCGCGGGCAGGCTCCGAGCCCTGGACGATCCCCGCCCCGGCGAAGAGCAGGACCTGGCCCTCGGCGATCAGCGCGGAACGGATCGCAACGCAGAACTCGCCCTCGCCGCGTGGCGCGACGGTGCCGACCCCGCCCGCGTACCAGCCGCGGTCGAGGCCCTCGTGCGCCTGGAGCCACTCCAGCGCTCGCTCCGTCGGCACACCCGCCACCGCGGGGGTCGGGTGCACGCGCGAAGCCAGCTCGA
>JAJDAI010000285.1 GCA_029261955.1 Deltaproteobacteria bacterium
CGGGGTGGCGTCGTCGTCGTCGTCCGGGGTGGCGTCGTCGTCGTCGTCCGGGGTGGCGTCGTCGTCGTCTGGGGTGGCGTCGTCGTCGTCTGGGGTGGCGTCGTCGTCGTCGGGGCTTGCGTCGTCGTCGTCGGGGCTTGCGTCGTCGTCGTCGGGGCTTGCGTCGTCGTCGTCGGCGACCGCGTCGTCGTCGTCCCCCCGCTCGCCCTCGGTGCAGAGGGCCGGCGTCTCCTCCGAGCCCGGGCAGTGCCAGCCCTCGGGGCAGTGCGCGTCCTGCTCACAGGTCACGCGCGCGGGGTCTTCGACGAAGCTGCAGCCCGCGAGCAGCACGAGGAGCAGGCGGGCGATCACCAGGTCCCCCCGACCGACAGCACAAGGCCCTCCTCCGTCGGCAGCAGCGCCACCGTCGGCGTCTGCTCACCGGTGAGCCCGGTCACGACCAGCGCCACGGCGCCCGCGACGCCGGCGGCCACCCCAGCCGCGAGCAGCGCCCGATGGCGGTCCTCCGCGAACTTCCCCTGCGAAGCCTGCTCGACCGTCTCGCCCCAGGGCCGGGTCCCGGCGTCGTAGCGGCCCTGCGCGTCGAGCACGAGCTGTCCCTGCCAGGCGCTGAGTCCGCCCAGCGCGCCGCCCGCGCCGAGCAAGCCGACGCCCAACGCGATCCCGCCGCCGGCGGGCGCGGGCCCCACGGGTTCGTCCTTCGCTAGCCTCCGAAGCCGCTTCTTCGCGTCCGCGATCTGCCCGGCGTAGGCCGTGTCCGCACCCACCTCGGCCACGAACTGCTCAAGGTCGGTCAGCGCCCGCTCGTCCATGCCCAGGCACTGGTTGAGCAGGCCGCGCCAGTAGAGCAGGAAGGGCGCGCCGGCCTTGTCGAAGGTGCGGCTGACCTCGGCGAGCACGGGCCCCACCTCGCCCACGGCTTCGGCCGCGGCGGTGGCCTTGCCGGCGGCGACGTCGCTGCACTGGCTCGCGTGGACCTCGGAGGCGCGGGCGGCGAGCTCCTCCGAGTCGGCGGCGAACGCAGGCAGGGCGAGCAGCAGGGACAGCGCGACCCACCTCAGAACCACAGGGCCTCCACTGGGTCGCAGCGCACGGAGTTCCACTGGATGGACAGCGGCCCGATGTCGGCCCCCGACTCGTCCACGGCCTCGGTCTCGAAGGCCCCGGACAGGGACACGCCGGGGCTGTGCTCACTGATCGTGATGGCGCCTCCTTCGCTGAAGGAGGTCTCGACCACGTCGTCGTCGCCCGTCGTCCAGTACTCGGCGGTGGGCGCGTCGTTGTAGTGGTCGATGATCGCGAAGCCCTGGTCCCGCTGCACGGCCTCGGCCCCCAGGGCGCCGTCCAGGGTCTCGCCCGCGAGGGAGTCGGCGGGATCGGCGACGCGCAGCACGATCTGCACCTCCCAGAACTCGTCGGGGTAGGTCTGCGCCCACTGCTCGGCCAGCTCGTCGGCCGTGGCCCCGGAGTCCAGGGACTCCAGCATCGTCGCCATGCGGTCGCAGGCGGTGGCCAGGCTGCTGACGAAGACGACGATCGCGCCGTCACCGACCCCCGCGTCCTCCACGAAGAAGGCGTCCTGCACCGGCACGTCGAGGCCCTCGACGGAGCCGCAGCCCGTCATCAGGATCGCCGCCATGCCCGCCATCAACCTCATGGAACCCCGAGGGCCGAGGATATCAGGGCCTCTCCTCAGCGCCCCAGCAGATCCTGGAGCCAGCGCTCGACCTTGGGCCGGGCGGACTCCTCGTAGCCGACGCTGCGCTGGCGGATCTCGCCGTCGCCCTTGATCCAGAAGGTGGTCGGCACGCCCTTGCCGTCGAAGCGGTTCATGATCGCCTTGTCGCCGTCGAGCACGACGGGGAAGGGCAGGGGGTTCTCCTTGAGGTAGCGGCGCGCGGCGTTGACGTCCTTGTCGACGTTCATGCCCACGACCTGCAGGCCCTGGTCCTTGTAGCGCTCGTAGAACTCGGCGAGCACCGGCAGCTCCTGCTTGCAGGGCCCGCACCAGCTGGCCCAGAAGGTCATGACCACCGGCTTGCCCTTCAGGTCGGCCATGCCGAGGGTGCCGCCGGTGATGAGCTCGCCGGACCAGTCGAGCACGGTGTCGCCCACCTTGCCGCCGGGGAAGCGGTCGTCCGCGGCGGCGACCCGCTCGGAGACGTCGCCGCCCGCGCAGCAGCGGAAGCCCACGGAGTCGTCGCGCAGGTCGGGGGACTCGGTGTCCTTGTGGTAGCCGCAGCGGGCCGAGGCGCCCGAGAAGTAGGAGCCGCCCTTGAGCGCCGCCTTGTCCGGCGTCAGGCCCACCCACTCCTTCATGATCCCCTCGAGGTCGTAGACCCCCTCGGGCGTCCTGCACTCCGGGTGCTCGCCCGTGATGAGCGGGCGCGGATCGGCCTTCTTGCGGCTGTCCGCGCAGGCGCCCTCCAGCCAGTTCTCGCCGTAGGCGTGCTGGCGGCCCTGGTGCAGGTCGTTGCTGTACTTGCCGTCGCCGTCCTCGTCGAGCGGCACCTCGCCGGTGCAGGCGGTCAGCCACTCGGATTCGGTGCAGAGGCGCTTGCCGGCGGACTCGCAGGCGGCCTTCGCGTCGTGCCAGGTGGCGGAGCGCGCGGGCTCGACGCCGGGGGAGCTGACGGCCTTGCCCGACTCGATGTGAGCCTCGAAGGCGTCGATGCTGAAGGGGCCGTCGGGGCCCTGCAAGGTGACCGAAGCGGGGCCCGTGACCGGGCCGATGGTCTCACCCGCGACGGCGACGTCGAGCAGCTTGCGGCCCTCGCCGCCCGCCTTGACCGCGTCCACGATCGCGTGCAGCGACGCGACCGGCTGGGCCCCCACGAGGCGCCGGCCGTTCACGAAGAACGCCGGGGTGCCCTTCACGCCCGCTCCGCCGCCGACCCGGGAGTCCGCGAGGATCTTGTCGCTCGTCGCCTGGTCCTGCATGCAGGCCGTCCAGGCCTTCGTGTCCAGGCCCACCTCGCGGGCGTAGGCGGAGAGGTTGCTGTTCCGCAGCCGGGAGTTGTTGCGGAAGAGCATGTCGTGCATCTCCCAGAACTTGCCCTGCTTCTGCGCGCAGACCGAGGCCCGGGCCGAGTTGCAGGCGAACTTGTGCATGTTCTTCGCGAGCTCGTTGGCGTTGCAGGAGCCGTGCATCGGGAAGTGCATGAAGGCGATCTTCACGTCGTCCCGCTCCTCCATCAGCACCTCGATGTTGCCCGACAGCTTCTTGCAGAAGGGGCATTGGAAGTCCTCGAAGAGCACGATCTCCACCGCCGCCTTCGAGGGACCACGCCGCGGAACGGAGCTGTCGATGGTCAGCTCGTGCACCTGCTCGGGGATGACGACGCGCTTGGTGCCCGGCGGCAGCGTCGACGCACGCAGCGGCGTGGGCTTGGGCGTCACCTCAGCGACCGAGGGGGTCGCGCTCGGGGTGGCCGTCTCGATGACGACGGGGGCGGGCTCGACCGGCGCCTGCTTCGTGGTCGCGTGGACGAGCGGGGTGCCGATGAGGATCACCACGGCGAGGCCGAGCTCCGGCCCGGGCTTCATCGCGTTCGCGAGCAGCCCCTTCAGCCCCTTGAAGGCGCCCCCGAAGCCCTGGGGGTGCATCGCCGCGCCGAAGCCGAGCACGGCGAGGTTGGCCGCGTCCATGGTCAGGCAGAGCCGGCACACCGAGTCCACGTGGTAGAGCATGTGGAAGAGCAGCCAGCCGCCGAATCCGACGCCGATCAGGCCGCAGGCCGTGGCCAGCACCGAGATCCGGGCGCGATCCAGCTTGCCGGCGAGCACGAGGCCGCCCAGCAGCGCGAGCGCGCCGTAGAGCGCGACGCCCGGCGCCGAGACCGGCACCCCGAAGAGCTCGGACCACTCCGACTGGAGCACGGCGCCGCAGCCGCCGTCCTTGCACAGACCGGAGTCCAGCCCGGCGACGAGCTCGTAGTGCGCGCCGATGAGCTTGAAGGCCCAGTACGCGGAGAAGGCGGAGGCCAGCGTGAAGAGGATGGGGAGCAGCTTGTCCTTCATGCGGCGGAGCCTAGCCACGAGCCCGGGACCGAACAAGGGGCCGCTGACCCAGCGCTTTGCTACCCTCCGCGACCTTCCCCGGGGGCCTCATGGTCGATCGTCACGTCCGCGTCGAGCGCAGTGGATTCTTCGGTGAGGTCGGCCGCGCCTTCCTCGCCATCCCGATCGGGATCCTGCTCTTCCTCGGTTCCTTCGTGGTGCTGTTCCTGACCGAGGGGCGGACGAACGAGGCGAAGGTCGCCTCCGACTCGAGCGAGGTCTCCGCCGAAGCCGCGAGCGGCCAGGACGGCCAGTTCGTCTCGGTCACCGGCGAGCTGGGCACGAAGGATCCCGTGGGCGATCCCGACTACCTCGGCGCCGGGGACTGGCTCGCGGTGAACCGCACAGTCGAGATGTACGCCTGGACCGAAGAGACGCGGACCGAGGAGCGCAAGCGCGCCGGCGGCGGCACCGACCGGATCACCTACTACGAGTACCGCGAGGAGTGGGTCAGCCAGCCCGAGGACAGCCAGGGCTTCGACCGCCCCGAAGGCCACCTGAACCCGCCCCTGCGCATCCAGAGCGCCCAGTTCGCTTCCCGCGCCGCGACGCTCGGCGCCTGGGGCTTCAACGCCGCCGACGCTCACCTGCCTTCGCCCGAGTCCCTGAACCTGAGCGGAGCCCAGCTCAAGGGCGACGCCGCGAAGGGCACGGCCTCGGGGGAGCACGTCTACATCGGCACCGGCACGGCCCAGGCCCCACGCATCGGCGACCTGCGGCTGTCCTGGGAGGTCCTGCCCGCGGGCACCCGCGCGACCGCCTTCGCCGAAGGCAACGGATCGAACCTCGTCGCCCACATGCACGGCGGCGACACCCGCATGTTCCGGGTCGTGCGAGGAGGCCGGGACGAGGCCATC
>JAJDAI010000286.1 GCA_029261955.1 Deltaproteobacteria bacterium
CGAGGTCTCGGCCCTGATGTCGCTGCTGCTGCGCGACCTCGTGTCCGAGCGCGAGGAGATCCTGGGCAACGACATCCGCCTCACCCACAGTGGGGATGTGTCCACCCTGCCGAAGCGCGTCCGCGAGACCCTGGACCAGCTGGAGCGCGACAGCGCCGACTGCGAAGGCATGGTCCTGAACCTGGCGCTGTCCTACGGGTCGCGCCAGGAGATCGTGCGCGCCGTGCAGTCGCTGGCTCGCGACGTCGCCGCCGGCAGCCTGCAGCCCGAGGCCATCGACGAGGCGGCCATCGAGTCTCGCCTCTACACCGCCGGGCTGCCCGAGCTCGACTTCGTCATCCGCACCAGCGGCGAGATGCGCCTGAGCAACTTCCTGCTCTGGCAGGTCGCCTACGCTGAGCTGTACGTCACGCAGAAGTCCTGGCCCGAGTTCCGCGAGGAACAGCTGGACGAAGCCTTCGCCGAGTACGCCGGGCGACAGCGTCGCTACGGGCTCACCGGAGCCCAGTCGGAGCAGACCGCATGAACCCCGAAACCCGGACCCGCCTGCTCAGCGCCCTCGCGGCCCTCGTGGTCGTCATCCCCCTGCTGCTGTGGGGTGGATTCTGGGGCATCTCGGCCCTGGCCTTCGCCGCGGTCGTCTGGGGTCTGCACGAGATGGCGACCCTGGGCATGCCCGAGCAGCGGGGCTGGGCCTTCCCGGCGATGCTGGTGCTCGGCGCCCCGGTCTTCGCCCTGGCCGCGCTCTGCACGTCGGAGGTCATCCCCGGCCTCGACGTCGAGCTGCCCGACCGCTTCCTGCTCCTGCTGACCACGCTGGTGCTGGCGGTGCAGGGCTCGGCGATCCTCGTGCTCTTCACGGCGAAGTCCACAGAAGGCCTCGCCGATCGCTGGGCCCGCTTCCTGCTCAGCCTGTTCTACGTGCCCCTGTTGCTGGGCCTGCTGCCGGCGCTGGTGCAGCTCGAAGGCGGCCTGGCCTGGGTCTGGGTGCCGCTGGTCGTGGGCTTCTTCGGGGACATCGGCGGGTACTTCGCCGGCCGGGCCTTCGGCAAGCACAAGATGCTGCCGACCATCTCCCCCAAGAAGACCTGGGAAGGCTTCTTCGGTGGCGTCGGCCTGGCGGTCGTCGGGCTGATGCTCTTCAAGGTGGTCTTCTTCGACCTCATCGCGCGGGACGGCAGCTCCATGACCTGGCTCGACTGCGTCGTGCTCGGCGTGGTGGGCGACGTCGCCGGCGTGGTCGGGGACCTCGTCGAGTCGATGATCAAGCGCACCGTCGGCGCCAAGGACAGCGGGCGCTTCCTGCCGGGCCACGGCGGCATGCTCGACCGCATCGACGCGGTGCTGTTCGTGGCGCCGGTCGTCACCCTCTGGCTGGTGGTCTTCCGCCCGCTCGTGGCGGGATGAAGCGCCCCAAGCCCCTCGCGCGGGTGAAGCCCGACCCCTCCGCCCCCCTGATCGTCGCCATCGACTCGTCGGGGCCGGTGGAGGCGGTGGCCTTGACTCGCGGCGACCTGGTGCTCGCGCAGGCTTCGCGCCGTCGTCCCCGGGGCAAGGGCACGGCGCTCGCCGCGCGCATCCAGCAGCTGCTGGGCGAAGCGGGCTGCACCGCGGATGAGCTCAGCGCCATCGCCTGCGTCACGGGCCCCGGGTCCTTCACCGGCCTGCGGGTGGCCATCGCGACCGCGCAGGGGCTGGCCCGGGGGCTCGACATCCCGACGGTGCCGATCGACGCCACCTTCGCGTGGGCGCTCGGTCACCCCGGCGATCGGCCCATCGCTGTCACGCTCGACGCCCGTCGAAGCGAGGTCTACTCCGCGCTCTGGTCGGTGCCGCCGGGCGGGGAGGCGACCGCGCTCATCCCGCTCGCGCTGCGAGCCCCCGAGCGCTGGTTCGCGGCCCTCGCCGAGCACCCCGAGGCGCTGCTGGTGGGGGACGGCGCCCGCCTCTACGCCGAGCTCGCAAGCGAGATGCTGCCCGATACGGTCACGCTGCACGCCCAGGCTGGTGGTCCCGCCTTGGGTGCCGTCGCCGCGCACGTCGCCCGGTCCGTGGAAGCCGGACCCCTCCTCCCGGTTTACCTGCGAGACCACGACGCGGCGAAGAGGCCGCAGTAGCGGGCGTGGCCGGTGCGCGCCGACCCGCGCGCGAAGACCCACTCTCTGGTATCCCGTTCGCACCCCACACGCAGATCGAGGAGCAGCCATGCAGCGCAAGGAAGACGGGTACGTCGTCGCGGTCGTCGGAGCCACCGGAGCGGTGGGCCGTGAGATGGTCAAGGTGCTCGAGCAGCGGGACTTTCCCGTGGCCGAGCTGAAGCTGTTCGCCTCCACCCGCAGCGCGGGCGAGGAGATCGTCTTCTGCGACCGGAGCTACGAGGTGGAGGTCCTGCCCACCGAGCCGCCCGAGGGCGTGGACATCGCGCTCTTCTCCGCGGGCGGCACGCTGTCGAAGGAGATCGGCGAGGCCTGGGGCGCGGCGGGCATCGCCGTCATCGACAACAGCTCCGCCTGGCGCATGGTGTCGGGCATCCCGCTGGTCGTGCCCGAGGTGAACCCCCTGGCGGCCTTCGCGGCCTTCGCGCACGGCGGCAAGGGGATCATCGCGAACCCCAACTGCTCGACCATCCAGCTCGTCGTGGCGCTGAAGCCCCTGGCGGACGCCTTCGGCATCGACCGCGTCGTGGTGTCGACCTACCAGTCGGTCTCCGGGGCGGGCCAGAAGGGCATCGAGGAGCTCAGCGCGCAGGTGGTGGCGATGTTCAACAACCGCACGGCGGACGTGAACGTGATGGCCCACCAGATCGCGTTCAACTGCATCCCGAGCATCGGCAGCTTCCTGGAGAACGGCTACACCGACGAGGAGTGGAAGCTGGTCCAGGAGACGCGGAAGATCCTCGACCTGCCGAAGCTCCGCGTGAGCCCGACGGCCGTGCGCGTGCCGGTCTTCTCGTGCCACTCCGAGTCGGTCAACGTGCAGTGCTCCCGCAAGGTGACCCCCAAGGCCGCAGCGGCGGCCTTCCACCAGGCGGAGGGCCTCGTCATCCAGGACATGCCGGCCGAGCAGATCTACCCGATGCCCTTCCCGGCGGCGGGCAGTGACGACGTCTACGTCGGCCGCATCCGACAGGACCCAGACGACGACTGCACCCTGAACTTCTGGGTGGTGGCCGACAACCTCCGCAAGGGGGCGGCGCTCAACGCCGTGCAGATCGCCGAAGTGCTGCACGAGGGCCCCGAGGAGTACGCATGATCGCTCGCCTCCTCCTCCTGCTCGTCTTGCCCGGCCTCGCGCAGGCCGCGCCGGCGGGTCTCAGCGGCGAGCTCATCGGCAGCGCCAGCCCCACGGGCATCGCGGTGTCCGACGACGAGCGCCTCATCGCGGTCAGCCACCGCTCGGACGGCGGACTCAGCGTCTTCGACCGGACCAGCTTTCTCGACGGGCCGCTGAGCCCCGAGGTCTGCGACTCCGCGCGCGACGTGGTCTTTGCATCCAGCGCCGCGTCCAGCCACCGCTTCTACGTGGCCTGCGACGCCGGCGAGGTGTACCGCGTGGACGCCGACACCTCGACGCTGCCGGCCACCCTGACCGTCCGGGGGCCCTTCCTGGTCGGCACGGACGAGAGCGAGGTGGTCGATCTGTCCCACGCGGCGGGGGACACCGTCGTGCACGCGATCGCGCAGGAGGACGGCTTCTTCACGCCGTCGCGCATCGCGCTGTCTGACGACTCGGTGCTGATGAACCTGACGACGGTGGTCTCCCTCACGGCCACCGGCGGAGACATCGGCGAGGCCGGCAGCCCCTGGATCGTGGGCCTGAGCTCGAACCAGCTGGGCTGGATCAGCCGGCAGGGCGAGGCCTACGCCGTGACCGTGCCGTCGCTGCTCTTCGACAAGGTGTCCGACATCGCGGTGTCCAACGCCGCCGCCCAGGTGATCGTGGCGGACGAGACGGCGGGCGCCCTCTTCTCGATGCTCGCGAGCGACACCCCCACCCCCGCGATCGAGTTTGGCGCGGGCCTCGTGGACGAGCCCACCGTCGTGCGCTGGGGCGGCACCCTGGCGGCGCCGCTGCTCTGGGTCGGCGAGACCGGCGGCCGGATCTCCGTGCTCGACCTGGGCGGCTCCTTCGTCACGGGCTTCGACCTGGACGGCGTGAACCCCGCGGGCATCGCGCTGGCCCCCGAGGTGGACGGCGACGCCTACATCGCCGGCGCGGACAGCCACGTGCACCTGGCGACGGACCGGCCCTTCGTCAGCGAGCTGGACGTGGACGAGGACGCCATCGCCCCGGGCGAGGAGTTCACGCTGACCTTCACGGCCAACATGGACGGCGACTGGGACCTGCGGGCCGGCGGGGACCTGGAGGTCGACTCCGGGCGCTCCCTCGGCAGCGGCACGCTGGTCGCAGACGAGGCGCAGGCGCTCACCCTCTCCGCGGACGATCTGCCGGACGAGGGCGACAACCGGCTGATGCTCTTCGTCGATGCCGGCGAGGTGGGCAACGACTCCATCGTGGTCAACCTCGACGGCCCGCCGGGCGACGTGACTGGGATCGGGGCTGAGGCCGCCGACGAGCGCCTCGACCTGAGCTGGACCGCGCCGGATGCCCCCGACCTGGCGACCTACCGCGTCTACCTCAGCGAGGCCGCGTTCACGAGCGACGACCTGCCCAGCTACTCGGTCACGGTGGACGACGTCGCCGTCGGCTACCCGCGGGAGGTGAGCGCGGGCGCGGCGCTGGAGCAGCACTCGCTGTCCGTCGATGGGCTCACCAACGGCACGACCTACTTCCTGGCCATCCGGGCGATCGACGAGGGCGGGCAGCTCGGCCCCCTCAGCGACCTGGTCAGCGGCACGCCGGCTCAGACCTGCGGGGCCGCGGAGTGTGCCGGGGAGCCGACCGGCTGCAACAGCTGCGGGGCCTCGGTCGCCGCCGCGACGCCGGGCGCCGCCCTGCTGCTGATCGGCCTGCTCGGCTTCCTGATCAAGCGCCGGTGACCCTGCCCCCCGAGCGGCGGCTGCCTCGGGATCCCGATCGGCTCCGTCTGCCGCCGGGCACCCGCAACATCGCCCTCACCCTCGAGTACGAAGGCAGCTCCTTCGCGGGCTGGCAGCGGCAGCCGGGGCAGCGCACGGTGCAGGGCGTACTCGAGCAGTGCCTCGCGACGGTCTGTCGGCACGAGGTCATCGTGCGCGGGGCGGGGCGCACCGACGCCGGCGTGCACGCGCGCGGCCAGCGGGCCAACTTCTTCACCACCAGCGAGGTCGAGCCCTACGCCCTGCTGCGCTCGATCCCCGGCATCGTGCGCGGTGGCCTCGCAGCCGTGCAGGCCGAGGAGGTCCCGCTGGAGTGGGACGCGCGCCGCAACGCCCGAGGCAAGGTCTACGCCTACCGGGTGCTCGCGCGGGAGGCGCCATCGCCGCTGCTCGCGGGCCAGGTGTGGCACGTGCGCAAGCCGCTGGACCTGGACCTGCTGCGCCGCGAGCTGGCCACGCTGCCGGGCCTGGCCGACTGGGCCGCCTACCGGGCCGCGGACTGCACCGCTCCGGACACGGTCAAGGACCTGCGGCGGGCGGAGCTGCAGGTGGATGGGGACGTCGTCACCCTCGTCTTCGAGGGCTCCGGCTTCCTGAAGCAGATGGTGCGGGTGCTTGCGGGCACGGCGGTCGAGGTGGCGCGGGGCCGCCGCGCCGAGGGCTCGATGCTGGCGATCCGAGAACGACTCGACCGCACCGAAGCAGGCGTCACGGCGCCGGCCTGCGGTCTGGTTCTCGAGCGTGTCCTGTACTGAGCCGGGTGCGGCTGGACGCTACTTCTCGGCTGCGTCGTCCGGCGAGTCGAGCAGGTCGCCTTCGGCGTCGAGCAGCGACTTCTCTTCGACGACCGGCTTCGCGGGCGCCGGCGCGGCCTTCTTCGCGGGCGCGCGCTTCTTCTTGGCGGTCGACTTGCGGCGGCTGCGGGGCGGGGCCACGGGGGCCGGGGCCTCGCGCTGGTCGGCGCCACAGCGGGGGCAGAGAGGCTCGGGAGCTCCCAGGTCGTAGAACTTGCACTCGCACTTGAAGCAGGTGAACTTCGAACCGAGTTCGGCGGCAGTTGCCATGGGTGTCGCTCCTGGACCTCCGACTAGATTTCGCCGGAGGGCTCGCGAACCTGCCACGACTGGTTCGACGGGTCAACGCCACCTCCCCCCTTCGGGCGAAGCCGTGTTTGCCGGCACCGCCAACATGGGCTCGTGTAAGGTCCCGCCGATGCGCCGAGCTCTCCTCATCCTGGCCCTGCTCTGCGGCTGCCCCGAAGGCGAGGTGGTCGAAGAGGTGATCGAGTACACGACCCGCGACCTCCAGATCGACAAGTCTGGCGCGGCGAACGTGTCCCACCCGCGCATGTGCGTGTCCGGCAACACGGTCTTCGTCGTCTGGCAGGACGTACGCCGTGGCGGACGCAGCCAGGTCTTCATGAACATCGGGCGCGCGGGCGGCACCGTCTGGCTCGAGAACGACCTGCAGGTCTCCGCCGACGTGGTGGATGGCCGCGAGACCGTCGCCGAGAACCCCGAGATCGCCTGCGCCGGCGACCAGGTCTACCTGGTGTGGGAGGACGACCGGGAGTCGGAGATCGGCCACCGGAACATCTACTTCGCCAACTGGGATGACACGCCCGAGCTGCGCGAGTTCACCCAGATCCGCGCGCTGAACGACGACCCCGAGGGCGACTACGACGCCATCACCCCCGCCATCGCCGTCGAGTACGACGCTGCGGGTGGCCCGGACCGCGAGATCTACATCACGTGGACGGACAACCGCGCGGGCGCGCACGACGTGTGGTTCACGCGAGGGGTCAACGGCTACAACTTCCTGGATCCCGAGATCCGCCTCGACACCGACCTGCCCGGGAACGCCTACTCCGCGCGCCCGCAGGTCGGCTTCGACGGCCTCGGCGGCGTCTACGTCGCCTGGGAAGACAGCCGCGATGGCGGCAACGACGTCTACGTCAGCCGCAGCCGCGACCGAGGTCACAACTGGGAGGCGAGCGACACGCGGGTCGACGGCGGGGACGGCGGGGGCGAGAGCGACGCCTTCGGGGTCCAGCTGGTCGTGGACCAGGGCTCGGAGATCCCCGCGGCCTACGTGGTCTGGCACGACGAGCGAAACGGCGGGCGCGACATCTTCGTGAACTACACCCTCGACGCCGGCGACAGCTGGCGGGACGAGGCCGTGCGCATCGACAACGACGGGGAAGGGGCGAGCGACAGCTTCTACCCCTCTGTGGTCGCGCACGCGGGGCGTGTTCTGGTGGCCTGGCACGACGACCGCGAGATCGGCTTCGACATCCTGCTGCGCGGCAGCGAGAACGGCGGCCTCAACTGGGGCTCCGAGCTGCGCCTGGACACGAACGTCGCGGGCGGGGCGCACTCCCTGGGCGCGCGCCTCGCGCAGTCGGGTGACCAGGTGGCGGCGGTCTGGGCCGACTACCGACGCCCGGCCGAGGTGCCCGAGGCCCACCCCGACATCTACTTCAGGACCTCCCTGGACGGCGGCTTCATCTGGTCGGACGGGGACGGCCGCGTCGACGACGACCCCCAGTCCACCGCGATCTCGGACGATCCGCAGCTCGTCATGGCCGGTCCACTCCTTCACATCGTCTGGATCGATTACCGCCTGGGCAACGCGGACTTGTGGTACCGATCCATGCCGTCGAGCGGACCGATCGCGGACTGAGCGATCGAGCCCTGCGATCGACCCAAAAGCACGACGGAAAGATTGACCTGCTAGATGGGGTCATGTAGAAGCGCGCCCCTGCGCCGAAAGCGCTCCCGAAAGTTGATCGAGCTTCGACTCCCGAAGACGGTCAGGATGGACACGACATGAGCACCTGGTTCGCCCGCAAGGAAGACGTCCTGGACGGCACCATCCCCCGCAACTGGTTTGTGGTGGACGCCGATGGCGAGACGCTGGGCCGCCTGGCGACCCGCATCGCCACCGTGCTGCGCGGCCGCCACAAGGCGGTCTACACCCCCCACGTGGACGTCGGCGATTTCGTCGTCGTCATCAACGCCGACAAGGTGAACGTGACGGGCAACAAGCGCGCGGCCAAGAAGTACTACAACTACTCGGGCCACCCGGGTGGTCTGCGTGCCTGGACCTTCGACGAGTTGATCGCGAAGGACCCGAAGCGCGTCATCGAGCACGCCGTGCGCGGCATGCTCCCCAAGAACCGCCTCGCGCGGCGCCAGATCACCAAGCTGAAGGTCTACGCGGGTGGCGATCACCCCCATGCAGCCCAGCAGCCTGCCCCCCTGCCGAACTAGACCGGAAGAGACAACGATGGTTCAGACATTCTTCTACGGCACCGGCCGGCGCAAGGCCGCCACCGCTCGCGTGTTCCTTCGCCCCGGCAAGGGACGCTTCATCGTCAACAAGCGTGACCTCGAGGTCCACTTCCGTCGCGAGACGGACAAGATGATCTTGAAGCAGCCCCTGACGCTGACGGACACGGTCGAGACCTTCGACATCATGGTCACGGTCCGCGGCGGTGGCACCACCGGCCAGGCCGGCGCCATCAAGCACGGCATCAGCCGCGCCCTGCTGATCTACAACCCCGAGCTTCGCCCGGCGCTGAAGGCGGCCGGCTTCCTGACCCGCGACTCGCGGATCAAGGAGCGGAAGAAGTACGGACAGAAGGGCGCCCGCGCGCGCTTCCAGTTCAGCAAGCGCTAAGCCGCCTGCATCGATCCTTTGCGGACCGCCGTTGGGCATTTGCCCAGCGGCGGTTTGCTGCTTGGGCCTGCGATCCGCGAATCCGAAGGAACCGGTTTTGGTCCTTGGGCTGCGCGGATCGATCCGTATACTGCGGCCCCGAGTGAAGGCCCCTTCCGGGGCTCGCGTGCAACCCATCTGCTGAGGCGAACTCGGGCATGAAGACCAAGGTGATCTTCGTTACGGGAGGCGTTCTGTCCTCCCTCGGTAAGGGACTGTCTTCGGCGAGCATCGGCGCGCTGATGGAAGCCCGCGGCTTGACCGTGCGCAACCTCAAGATGGATCCGTACATCAACGTCGATCCGGGCACGATGAGCCCGTATCAGCACGGTGAGGTCTACGTCACCGACGACGGGGCCGAGACCGATCTGGATCTGGGGCACTACGAGCGCTTCACGAACCAGATCACCGGCAAGACGAGCAACTTCACCACCGGCAAGGTCTACGAGACCGTGATCCGCAAGGAGCGGCGCGGCGAGTACCTGGGCCGGACGGTGCAGGTCATCCCGCACATCACCAACGAGATCAAGCGCCGCATCCTGCGCGTGCCGGACGACAAGACCGACCTGCTCATCGTCGAGGTGGGCGGCACGGTCGGCGACATCGAGAGCCTCCCGTTCCTCGAGGCCATCCGCCAGTTCAAGTACGACCACGGCTCGGACAACGTCCTCTTCATCCACGTCACGCTCGTGCCCTACATCCACACGGCCGACGAGGTGAAGACGAAGCCGACGCAGCACAGCGTCAAGGAGCTGCGCTCCATCGGCATCCAGCCCGACATCCTGCTGTGCCGCAGCGACCGCCGGCTCGCGCCGGACATCAAGAAGAAGATCGCCCTGTTCTGCAACGTGGACCAGGCGGCCGTGGTGTCCGCGCCCGACGTGAAGTCCATCTACCACCTGCCCATCGTCTTCAATGAAGAGGGTCTGGGCGACATGGTGTGCAGCAAGCTCAACATCTGGGCGCGGCACCCCGACCTGACCGCCTGGCGCGCGATGGTCGAGCGTTTCCAGACAGCCGAGGACGTCGCGACGATCGGCATCGTCGGCAAGTACGTGCACCTCGTGGAGTCCTACAAGAGCCTCAACGAGGCCCTGGTCCACGGCGGCATGACGCACCGCTCCCGGGTGGAGCTGCGCTACATCAGCTCCGACGAGCTCGAGAAGGGCAGGTACGACTCGGTCGAGGGCGTGGACGCCATCCTGGTCCCCGGCGGCTTCGGCGAGCGCGGGGTCGAGGGGAAGATCGCCGCGGTGCGCTACGCCCGCGAGAAGAACGTGCCCTTCCTCGGGATCTGCCTCGGCATGCAGATGGCCGTGGTCGAGTTCGCGCGGAACGTCCTGGGTCTGGAGGAGGCGAACAGCCGCGAGTTCGACCAGGACGCCGACCACCTCGTCATCGACCTGATGGAGGAGCAGAAGCAGGTGACCATGAAGGGCGGCACGATGCGCCTGGGCGCCTACCCCTGCCACGTCAAGCCGGGCTCCCTCGCGCACCGCATCTACGGGGCCGAGGAGATCAGCGAGCGCCACCGGCACCGCTACGAAGTAAACAGCGCCTACTTGGAGGACCTGTCGGCCAAGGGCATGAAGGCCTCGGGCACGAGCCCCGACGGACAGCTCTGCGAGACCGTGGAGCTGGAGGGTCACCCCTGGTTCTTCGGCTGCCAGTTCCACCCCGAATACAAGAGCAAGCCCAACCGGCCCCACCCCATCTTCGAGCACTTCGTGCGCGCGGCCCTCGACCAGCGGCGTCGGCGTGAGGCCGTGGACGCGGAGGCGGGCGAGGGTGAGGCGCAGCTGGCCAGCTCGGTCCTGCAGGTTTCGCCCGGTGGCGTCTCGCCCGAGAGCTAGCCGTCCGAGCTTGGACGGGTTCCTGGTGGGGTTCAGTCAGCTGGCCCTGAGCGCCAGCGCCGTTCTGCCTCGGCCGCTCGTCGGCGCCGCCTTCGCCGCGGGCGGCGCCCTCCTCGCCACCCTCGTCTGGCCCTTCGGTGCCCTGCGCAGCCGCGCGGCGGCGGCGGGCCTGCCCCTGCGTCCCTGGAGCTGGGGCGCGTCCCTGGGCCGGTCCTTCGCGGACCTGCTGGTCGGCGCCCCGATCACGGCGGACGAGCCCGTCGCGCTCGCCCCCCAGCCGCATGGCGCCCTCGTGCTGGCCGCCCACCTCGGGTCCTGGGAAGCGGGGGCCGCCGAGCTCGCCCGTCGTGGACTGAAGCCCTGCGTGCTCGCCGCGCCCTGGCCGCGCCTGCCCCGCGCCGAACGCCGCCTGGCCGCCCTGCGGCGGCGCCGCGGGGTGCGGAGCATCCGCCGGGGACGAGCTGGCTGGAAGGAGGCGACGCGCCGCCTGCGGGCCGGGGAGTCGGTCCTGCTGCTCGTCGACAGCGCCAACCCCGCCCGCTCCGGCCGCCGCCCGCTCCGCTTCGCCGACGGGGCCATCGCCGCGCCCGACGCCCCCATCGCCTGGGCCCGTCGCCAGGGGGCCGCGGTCTGGGTGGCCGTCGGTCGCGAGCGTCGCTTCGCCCTGCATCGGCTCGCTGGCCCCGGCGGCGAAGCTCACACCGAGGTCCTGGCCGACCGCTGCGTCTCGCTCCTGCGGGACGAGGTGCGCGCCCGCCCCGCCGGTTGGGCCTGGGTCCGCGCCCTGGCCTGCCTCGCCCTGTTCCTCTCCGCCTGCGACGGGGGCCCGGAGCTGCCGCCCCTGCCCACAAACGCCGAGGCCTGGGAGGGCCACGCCGAGGGCCTGAGCTGGCAGGGGCCGGTGGAGGAGGGGCTCGTCGGCTCCCTGCGCGCCGAGCGCGCGGTGCTTCGCTGGGAACAGGACGCGCCCGCCGGGCGTTTCGAAGCCGTGGAACTGACCGTGAACACCGAGGCCGGCGAGCGCTGGCTGTCCCTGGAGGCCGCCGCCGGCGTCGGGAGTTGGCCCGGGGGGCCTCTGAGCCTGTCGGACGTCTCCTGGACGGTCTTGGAGCGCACGACCGGCGAGGCCGAGGGCGTGACCTGGTCGAACGGGGCCTGGAGCTGCGGCGGCTGCCCGCTCGAAGCCGCGGACGCGGCGCTGCGGGCGCGGGGCAGCTCGGCCGCCCTCGACGCGCTGGAGCACAGCCCGTGACCGTGCGCCGCCTTCGATCGCGCCCGGCGCTCCAGGCCGAGGGACTCACCGGCGGTTGGGGCCGGGCCGACTCCGCCCGGGGCGTGGACCTCGTGGTGCGCCCGGGCGAGCGGCTCGCCATCCTCGGCCCCAACGGCGCCGGCAAGACCACGCTGTTCGACCTGCTGTCGGGCCGGCTGCGGGCGCGCGCGGGCCGGGTGACGCTGGACGGCGAGGACGTCACGAAGCTGCCGCTGCACCGCCGCGCGCGCCTGGGCCTCGGCTACGTGGCCCAGGAGCCGACCGCCTTCGCCAACCTGTCTGTGCGGGACAACCTGCGGGCTGCCCTGTGCAGCCCCGCGGCGCGGGCGGGCGGGCCGGGCTTGGAGGACGTGCTCGGGTCCTGGGGCCTGGCGGACATCGCGGATCGCCGCGCCGGCGTGCTGTCCGGCGGCGAGCGGCGCCGCGTCGAGATCGCGCGGGCGCTGCTCACGAACCCCTCCCTCCTGCTGCTGGACGAGCCCTTCGCGGGCCTGGACCCCGCCGGCCGCCGCCACCTGGCCGAGGGGCTGAGCGCCCTGCCGGCCCGCGTGGCGCTGCTCATCACGGACCACGCGGCCGACGACGTGCTCGCCTCGGCGGACCGCGTCTCACTGCTCATCGATGGCGCGGTCGCCTTCGACGGCCCCACCCGCGACTTCGACGCCGGCCTGCCGGCCCACCGTCGGTACTTCGGGGCTTGACGAAGCGGATTCGGTCGATATGCAGCATCCGGGCCAAGTGATGGCCGCCCGGATTGACTCCCGTGGCCCGAGTGACTAACCTTCACCAGCCGGAACCGCGCAACCAATCGACATCATTGGATTTTGCGCACAGGAGGGTCCTTGGCTTTCGAGCTGAAACAGCAACTCAAGCTCAGCCAGCAGCTGGTGATGACGCCGCAGTTGCAGCAGGCGATCAAGCTCCTCCAGCTGAACCACCTGGAGCTCGCCGATCTCGTGCAGAACGAGATGGTCGAGAACCCCGTGCTGGAGGAGGAGATCGAGCAGCGGGTCGACCCCCTCTCCGAGGTGAAGGCCCCCGAGCAGGCGATCGCCGACCCCAACGCCGAGGGCCAGCAAGAGAAGACGGACATCGACTGGGAGAAGTACCTTGAGGCCTACTCGTCGAGCCCCAAGACCGGCTCCGAGATCCGCCGCGACTCCGACGACCTCCCGACCTACGACCAGACGCTCACCCGCGGCGAGACCCTCGCAGAGCACCTGATGTGGCAGCTCCACATGGAGGAGTGCAACCAGCGTGAGCGCGTCGCCGCGGCGGTGATCATCGGCAACCTCGACTCCAACGGGCTGCTGCTCTCCACGCTCCAGGAGATCGCGGATCGCAACGAGCTGGCGATGGACGACGTCGAGGACGGCCTGGCCATCGTGCAGGGGCTCGACCCCCTGGGCGTCGGCGCGCGCAGCCTCTGCGAGTGCCTGCTCATCCAGGCGAAGGTGCTGTTTCCGAAGGACCGCGTGCTGATCGGCATGCTCTCGGACCAGTGGCCCTCGCTGGCGAAGAAGGACTACAAGGCCATCGCCCGCGGGGTCGGCGTCTCCATGCAGCGCGTCGTGGACGCGGTGCGGCGGCTGGCCACGCTGGAGCCCCGGCCGGGCCGCGAGTTCACCTCGGAGGAGCCGCGCTACATCACGCCCGACATCCACGTCATCAAGTCGGGCGGCGAGTACATCATCCAGCTGAACGAGGAGGGCGTGCCCAAGCTGCGCGTCTCCGACTACTACCGGCAGGTGCTCAGCGGCGCGAAGAAGGGCGACAAGGAGTACATCCAGGAGAAGCTCCGCTCGGCCCAGTGGCTGATCCGCAGCATCTACCAACGCCAGCGGACCATCTACAAGGTGACCGAGAGCATCGTGCGGCAGCAGAAGCCCTTCTTCGAAGAAGGCATCGCGAAGCTCAAGCCGATGATCCTGCGGGACGTGGCCGAGGACATCGGCATGCACGAGAGCACCGTGTCCCGGGTCACGACGAACAAGTACGTGAACACGCCGCACGGCACCTTCTCGCTGAAGTTCTTCTTCAACAGCGGGATCCAGCGCGGCGAAGGCGACGACGTCGCCTCCGAGATGGTGAAGCAGCGCATCAAGGCGATCGTGGACGAAGAGAATCCGCGCAAGCCGCTCAGCGATCAGAAGATCGTGACGATGCTCGGAACCGAGAACATCAAGATCGCCCGCCGCACGGTGGCGAAGTATCGCGACATGTTGAGCATCCCCTCCTCGTCGCAGCGGAAGCGCCTGTTCTGATCCTCCCCCTGTTGGCGGCGATCGCCGTCCTGTTCGTCTCGTTGCGCCTGTGGCCCCTCGGCCGCACCGGCCTGGCCGCGCACCCGCTCGTGGTGGGGACCGCGACCGGCGCGCTCTGCGGGGACGTCTTCACCGGCTTCAACGTGGGCCTCGTGCTCAGCCCCCTCGCGGACGCGCGGGCCCGGGGCCGCATCGCGCCCAGCGCGGGCATCGGGGCGGCGGCTGGTGTGGCCTTCGCCGTGCACATCGACCACCAGGGCATCCTGGCGGGCTGGTTGCTGGTGGGCTTCCTCGGCGCGACGGTCGGCGGGCTCATCGCCCTCATCCTGCCCGAGGGCAAGAAGACGGTGCCGTCGCTGCTCCTGGCGACCCTCGCGCTCGCGCTGCTGCTCTGGTTCGCCCCCTCCTTCCTTCAGCTGGCGCCCGGCATGGTCGGGGACTGGGTTCCCTGGACTTCGGGGGCCTTGCTGGCCTACGGATTCGGCGCGCTGATCGGGCGCCGGCCCCGGCCTGCCGAGGGTGAGGCCCGCGCGCTGGGCGTCGCGGTCGTGCTGCTCGCCGCGAACTGGCTCGGGCCGTTCGCGCTGCTGCTGCTCCTGCCGCTGCTGCTGCTGGAGCGCTGGAGGCCCGAGCGGGGCGAGCACGTGCTGCGCGTCGCGACGATCCTCGTGGTGCTGGCCTGCACCTACTTCCTCGTCTGGATCCCCTACCAGCTCGAGGCGTGGCCCTTCCCCCGCATCCCCGGCACGGAGGCGCCGGTCGGCCCGGTCACCGAGGTGTTGGGCGTGCCGCTGCTCCTGCTCCTCGGGGCGGCCGCGTCGTGGCACGGCTGGCTGGCCCGCGGCCTGCTGATCTTCCCGATCCTCGCGATCCCGCTGCTGACGGGGCTCTGATCAGCCGCCTGGCGTTTGCGAAGAAAAGGCCCAAGGGGCTGCTCGTCAGCCCCCGGTGACGGTCAGCGTGTAGCTGCCCAGGGTCGGGCAGGACCAGTTGCCCTTGTTGTGCACCGCGATGACGAAGGTGTCGTTGCTGAAGTCCAGGAAGTCGAAGGCGTCCTGGCTCAGCGCTTCGGGCTGGTTGCTGGGGTTGTCGCTGGCGTTGACGAGCTCCCAGTCCGAGACCGGGTCCATCACGTCTCCGACGCGGTACAGCTCCAGCGAGTAGTCGTGGCCGCCGGGGATGCCCGCCAGGCCGATGTTCATCGCGCAGCCCAGCGTGGTCGCGAGCTGGTCGTACTCGATCACGAAGAGGTCGACCTGGTCCTGTGCCGAGGCGAAGCCGCCGGTGGCCGTCTCGCTGTTGCGGCAGATCGTGACCAGGCCGCCGAGCACGGGGCAGGTGGCGGCGGGGCAGGAGGCGAAGGGGGGCAGGTGCAGCACGTGGCCGAAGCCGGGCAGGACCTCGGCCAGGCCGTCGGCGGTCTCCAGGTCGGCCAGCGTCTCGCTGGGGTCGGCGTTCTCGTTGAAGTAGCCGTCGCAGTCGTCGTCCCAGTCGTTGCAGATCTCGATCGCGTTGGGGTTCACCGCGGTGTTGGCGTCATCGCAGTCCAGGTCCGCCTCGTCGAAGAAGTCCGCGCAGTCCGCGTTGTTGCCGTTCACGAAGCCGTCGCCGTCGGCGTCGAAGCCCTCGTCCACGAGCCCGTCGCAGTTGTTGTCGACGCCGTCGCAGACCTCGGTCGCGGCCGGGTTGATGAGGATCTCGTCGTCGTCGCAGTCCCCGTCGCAGGTGAAGTACAGGTCCAGGTCGGCGTCGCTCTCGCCGCCGGGCAGCAGGGCCGTGTCGCAGTTGTTGTCGAGGCCGTCGCAGACCTCCGCCGCGCCCGGGTACATCGCCGGCTGGCCGTCGTCGCAGTCGCCCTGGCAGGGGGAGAAGCCGTCCAGGTCCGCGTCGCGGTCGGTCTCGTCGATGTCCCCGTCGCAGTTGTTGTCGGGGATGCCGTCGCAGATCTCCTCGGCGCCGGGGTGCACGGCGGACTCGTCGTCGTCGCAGTCCTGGGAGCCGGGCTGGCCGTAGATCTCGTCGCCTTCGCACTGGCCGTTGTTGTCGAGGTCCTCGCCGTCGGGGCACCAGCCGTCGCCGTCCTGGTCGAGCAGACCGGGCGGCACGGAGCCGACCTCGATGGCGACGCTCGCGCTGGCGACCGCGCCGTCGGGCGAGGTGCCGGTCAGGGTGATGACGTGGTTTCCAGCGACGAGCAGGCCCGTGAAGCTGGTGATGCCGTTGTCGTCGACGATCGTGTCCTGGATCGGATCGGTCTCGAGGCTGCTCGTCCAGACCGCGAGGGTCGTCGCCTCGAAGGGCAGGCCGTCCGGGTCGCGCACCGTGCCCTGGAACACGATGTCCTCGGCGTCGTAGTAGGTCACCGCGGCCTGGGGCGCCGTGATGATCACCTCGGGCGGGTCGCCCGCGATGGTGATGGTGTCCGTCGCCTCGTCCGACGCGCCGTCCTCGGCCACGACCTGCAACGTGATGACGTGCTCGCCGGGCACGAGGCCCGTGGCCGTGAAGCGCATCTCGCCGGTGCTGTCGGGCACGTCGGTGTTGAGGGGGGTGTCGGGGTCGCGGTTGGTGGACCACGTGATCAGGAGATCCGCGGGGGAGGTCTGGTTGTCCTGGACGCTCCCCACGAACTCGACCGTCGCCGTGTCGAAGACGGAATCGGGCGCCGGCGACGTGATCAGCGCGTCCGGGGGGCTGTTGAATGTCTGGATGTCCTGGTCGGGACAGCCGAAGGCCAAGGTGGCCAGGGCCAGGAAGATCGCAATGCGCATGGGGTGCTCCAGGGGCCAAGCAGGCCCCCCCGTCAAGAAGATGTCAAGAGTCCCGTTGGTCACTCACGCGCGAGGTAGCGCAGCGCCGCGCCCGAACGCAGGCGCGCGCGCCACGAGTTGTACTCCCCCTCGAACTTCTTCCGGTAGACCTGCTGGGCCACGAAACCCGCGACCTCCTCGTAGGGGCGTCCCCCGAACACGCGGTCCTTGTTCTCTTCGAAGTAGGCCCGCTCCTCCTGCTCGGAGACCCGGA
>JAJDAI010000287.1 GCA_029261955.1 Deltaproteobacteria bacterium
GAAGGGCCTGTCGGTCGAGGCGGCGCGGGACTTCGACAAGGACGTCGTGGTGCAGGAGCTCGGCGGCCTGCCCGAGTCCAAGATCCAGTGCTCCGTCATCGCCCCGGAGGCCTTCCGCGCCGCCGTGCGGTCCTTCGAAAAGGCCCAGTGAGCCTCGGGGTCGTGATGGCCGCCCACAACGAGGCGGGCTCCATCGCCGCGGTCCTCCAGGGGATCCGCGACACCGTGCCCGATCTCGACGAGCTGATCGTCATCGACGACGGCAGCACCGACGACACCGCCGCCCTGGCCGAGGCGGGCGGCGCGACCGTCATCCGCATCACGCCCAACGGCGGCAAGGGCGCGGCCATGCGCCGGGGCATCGCCGCCTCGACCAGCGACTGGCTGATCTTCCTGGACGCTGACGGCCAGGACGACCCGGCCGAGATCCCGACCCTGCTGGAGCACCGGGCGGAGGATGTGGGCCTCATCAACGGCTCCCGCTTCAAGGGCGATCTGCGCCCCGGCTCCATCCACCCCGCGAACCGCGTCGGCAACGTCACCCTGACGAAGCTCTTCGCCCTGCTCTTCGGCCAGGCGATCACCGACAGCCAGGCCGGCTTCCGCATCCTGCGCGGCGAGCTCATCCGGGGCATCGACCTGCGCTGCGTCGAGTACGAGTTCGAGACCGAGGTGCTCGCCCGCGTGCTGCGCAGCGGCTACCGCGTGCTCGAGATCCCCGTCACCCGCTACCCCCGAAGCGCCGGCCGCACCGACTTCCGCCGCGTGCGCAATGGCCTGCGCATCCTCGGCACGATGCTGCGGGAGCGCGCCCGCCCGGCATGAAGGACGCCCACCGCACCGCGCTGTGGATCCTGACGGCCCTGGCCTTCGCGCTGGGCCTGCTGCGCTACGAGGGGCCCACCGAGGGCTACTGGGACACCTACATCAGCGCGCCGGCCATGTTCATGACCGGGCAGGAGATCGACTTCGTGCTGCACGACGGCAGCGCGGCCTGGGACGTGCAGCTGGAGGGCACGCTGCCGGACGATCTCATCGACCCCGACAGCTTCGGCATCATCACGAAGGACCAGCGGATCGGCGCGCCCGTCGTCGCGGCGCCCATGTTCCTCGCTTTTGGTCTGCTGGGCTTCCCGCTGCTCTTCGCGCTCGCCAACGCGCTCATCGTGCCGACGGGCCTGCTCGCCGCGCGCGCCGCCCTGCCCCGCCAGGGACCCGAGGCGCCCAGCGCGGCGAAGTGGGCCGGCCTCGCGGCGGCGGCGGGCCTGGCGCTGAATCCCTACATCATCTCGGTGGACCGGCTGAACGCGAACCTGCTCGTGCTGCCGATGTCGCTGCTGCTGATGTACGTGCTGAGCCGCCGGGAGACCTCGTGGGTCGGCGCCGGCCTGCTCTTCGGCGTGCTGGCCGGGATCCGAAACGAGGCGATCTGCTTCGTGCCCGCGTTGACGCTGTGGGTCCTGTCGGGCGGCGGCGACGATCAGGTGCCCTGGGGCGAGCGGGTGAAGCGCCTGTTCCTGCTCGGCGGCTTCTGCGTGGTGGCGATGCTGCCGGTCTTCTACTGGAAGAACCTGGCCTTCGGTTCGCCCTTCATGCACCCCTCGCAGTACCAGCACTTCCAGGGATTCCGCCCCGAGTTCCTGCACTCGCTCTTCGGCTGGGAGTTCAGCTTCAACGGCCTCTTCAACTGGCCGCTGCACGACGAGCTGGTGCGCACGCCGCACTTCGGCTTCCCCACCTGGCTGCTCTTCCCGCTCGTGACCCTGCGGACCTGGGGCCTCGTCGGCGGCGCGCTGCTGCTGGTCGGCCTCGCGGCGCTCTGGCTGCGCGGGCGTCGCTGGTACGCCGCCTTCCTCATCGCCTGGATGCTGCCCGTCTACCTGCTCTTCGGGCCCCAGGAGAACTGGGAGGAGGTGAAGATGACCTTCATGCTCCTGGCCTGGCCCCCGCTGGTGCCGCTCGCAGCGGCGGGGCTGCACGCGCTCTGGGCATCGCGCCGGGACGTCGGCGGGTGGGCCGCGCTGGCTGTGACCTCGCTGGCCCTGCTGCTCTTCGTCAAGGCCGCGGGCACGGTGGACGCCCCGGCGGACGAGCGCTGGTACGTGCGCTTCCCCAACGCGGCGCTGGCCACGAACCCCAACGCCCAGGAGGGCCTGGACGAGGGCGCGCGCAACGACTGGATCTACTTCCAGAGCTACGAGACCCCGGCCGAGATCGCGCACGAGCGCGGCAAGCTGACCGCCGGCTGGCCCTGGCCTGCGCAGTACCTGCCCGTCGACATGGGGCTCGGCAAGACGGCGGCGCTGTTGGGGCCGATGGCCGGTGAGCGCGAGCTGACCGTGCTGGAGATCTGGGGCTACATCTACGGGAGCCGCCGAAAGTGAGCTGGGTGGACATCACCTGGCTGCGCACCTCCTGCCTGCTCCTGCGCACGCCCGAGGGCACGGCCATCACGGACCCCTGGTTCGGACGGACGATGCGCGGGCTGCCGGTCTTTCGGAAGCCGGCGATCCCGCTGGAGAAGCTGCCGAAGATCGACGTGGTCATCGGCAGCCACCTGCACCGCGACCACTTCGATCCGCGGGCCATCGCGCGCTTCGGCCACCCGAACATGCTGATCGCCGGCTGCCCCGGGACCGAGGACTTCGTGCGGCAGCACGTGCAGGGGCCCTACGCCGCCGTGCACGACGTGCCGCAGTGGACGAGCCGCACCCTGGGGCCCTTCACCCTGCACGCGACGCCGGCCGATCACACCGGGCCGCCGCCCCCCGAGGTCAACTACGTCATCGACGTCGCAGGCCTGCGCATCTTCTTCGGCGGGGACGCGCGCATGAGCCCGCACTACGCGGAGACGGCGGCGCGTTTTCCCGGGATCGACGTCGCGCTGCTGCCCATCGGCGGCACGCTGATCTTCGGCACCCGCACGACGCTGTCGCCGGCGGACGCGGTGCAGGTCTGCTCCATCCTGAAGCCGCGCTTCGCCGTGCCCATCCACGAGGGCGGGGAGTGGCTGCCCGTGCCGCCCGCGTCCTGGCACCCCGGGCGCACGATCCACTTCGAGCAGCAGCTCGTCGCGGCCGGGGGAGCGACGACGCCCGCGCGGCTGCGGCCGGGCGAGTGGGCGCGCTTTACCAAGGACGGCATGACCCGCCTGGAGGCCGCGTGATCGCGCTCGGCGTGCACGAAGACACCAACGCCAACGCGGCGGCGGTGGACTCCGACGGGCGGATCCTGGGGGCCGTGGCCGAGGGCCGGCTCAACCGCATCAAGTACCAGGGCGGCTACCCGAAGGCGGCCATCGAGTGGCTGGCTGACTCCGGGGCGCTCCGCGGGATCCAGCCGGGGCCCGGGGCAGCCGGCGTGGAGACCTTTGCGGATGCCCTGCGAAACGACGACCTGATTCTCTCGGCCGCGAACCCCTACCACCCCATCCCCCGGGTGTTGGGGGCGGGCCCACCGGGTGACCGCGACTTCCTCTCGGGCATCCAGACGGCGCACGTCGCCTGGCACGCGCTGATCCACCGCTCGTCGCGGCTCCGTCGACGCCTGGAGGCCTTCTGCCAGGAGCGCTTGGAGGCCCGCTGGGGGCGCGGTTCGGACCTGCTCGGCCACCACGCCGCCCACGCCGCGTCGGCCTACTACACGGGCCCCTGGCCCGAGGCCACGATCGTCACCTGCGACAACCTGGGCGACGGCGAGTGCGCGACCGCTTTTCACGGCAAGGACGGGCGACTCAGCCCGCTGTGGTCGGTGGGCGCCTGGCATTCGCCGGGCCAGTTCTACGGGGAGATCGCGAGCTTCCTGGGCATCGACCCCATGAACGCCGGCAAGGTCACGGGCCTCGCCGCGCGGGGACAGCCCGAAGAGGCCGCGAAGATCCTGCGCCAGCGGCTGCACATCGCCCCCGATCGCCGCGGCTTTCGCGGGCCGCCGGCCTCGGAGCGCCGCCGCAACGCGCCGCACTGGCAGGCGCTGTCCGCGTTTTCGCGCGAGGACGTCGCCGCCGCCGCCCAGCAGGTGTTGGAGGAGGCGCTCATCCCCTTCGTGCGCGAGGCGGTGCGGACCACGGGCTGCTCGAACGTGGCGCTGGCGGGCGGGGTCTTCGCCAACGTCGCGCTCAACCGCCTGCTGGGCGAGATGCCTGAGGTCAGCTCGCTCTGGGTGCACCCGGCGATGTCCGACCAGGGCATCGCCTTGGGCGCGGCCTACCTCTCGCTTGCGCGCCGGGGAGGCTTGATGCCGCGGGCCATGGAGCACGTGTTCCTCGGTCCCTCGTGGACCCCCGAGCAGTGCTCGCACGCCATCGACCGAGCCGGCGCGAAGGCGGCGCGTCCCGACGACCTGGCGGGCGCCGCCGCGGACCTGCTCGCCGAGGGCAAGGTGGTC